>JALURH010000036.1 GCA_027017025.1 Thermofilaceae archaeon | reverse complement strand
TAAGTATTTGGTAGGTATTGGTGGTTGTTGGTAGGTGTGGAGTGGTGATGTGTGGGTGAGCCGAAGCCTTGGGGTGTGTGGGTTTCCCCAGGGTTTGAGCACCCTCCAACCATGTGGTGAATAAATGATTCCAGGGTGGAGGATGCAGATGAAGACTCTGGGTGGGGTTACCACGAAAGGGTGTAAGGGCGATGATATGCTCCCGATGAACCCAGGAGGGGGTTGAGGCCAATGAACACCAAGCGGCTGTAGACTAGAGTTTACCAACCGTGAACCCCTGGATTCCTATAATTCCTAGAAAAATAGATAAAAATTAGTTATCCCTTTATAGTTCCTCCAATAACCCCTCTAAGATAATACTTTTGGAGAAAAGTATAGATTAGTAGGGGGACAAGCATAGCTAGAACTGAGGCAGCAGCCATGTGGTCCCATCGGATATAGTACCTTCCCTTGAGAATAGGTATTGTCTGCGTAATTACATATTTCTCTGGGGATACTAAGAGAATTAATGCAAAGAAAAAGTCGTTCCACACCCAGTTAAACTGCAGTACAGCTATTGATATAAGTGCTGGTAGCGAGAGAGGTAGAACTATCTTGAAGAATATTATGTAGTCTGGTGCTCCATCAATCCTAGCTGATTCTTCGATTTCAATAGGTAATGTAGCGAAGAAATTTCTTAGGAAAAGTATTATCCATGGGAGCCCAAAGGCTGAGTGGAGAAGTATTAACCCTAGATGTGTATTCCATAGGCCTAGTTTGTTTTCAAGTAAGAAAACCGGTAGTATAACCATCTGTTGTGGTAAACTCATAAGTATAACTATTGCCAGGAAAAGTAGATCCCTTATAGGAAAACTAAATCTAGCAAATACGTATGCAGCTAAGGCAGCAACAAGTATTGGGATAATAGTTGAGGGTATAGCTATAATGAATGAATTCACCATAGCGTTTCCGAGAGGCGCAGTTTTGTAGTTCCACACATAGATATAATTCTCTATAGTTACCGTAAACCTCTCGATATGCCACCATCCACTCACTATTTCCTCGTATGGTCTTATAGACGTCATGAATACCCCTAGGAATGGTATTAACCATATGAGAGCCACGATCCACGCAATAATATGGATAATTATCGTTGTTAAGCGGATTTTCATACTATTTCACCACCATATACTTTACAACATAGACAGCTACACCCAATGTAATCAATGTGAGAATAGATGCTATTGCTGCAGCTGTACCATAATTCGAGGGTATTTTGAAGAAAGCATCCATATACATCTCTAAAGCTAAGACAGTTGATGCCCCTCCGGGGCCACCAAGAGTAGCTACATACACTATATCAAATATCTTCAATACCCAGAGCACACTCATGGTGACTACAACTATTGTAGCTGGCTTAAGTAGTGGAACAATTATGTCCTTAAATACCATAAAACCTGATGCTCCATCAACCTTAGCTGCTTCTAACAACTCTTTAGGTATAGTTTCTAGTCCAGCAGAGTAGACAATCATGGAGAACCCAGTCCAAATCCATACAGAGCCCAGTATCAGCGAGAATAATGCTGTATCGGGGTATGCTGTCCATGTTCTAGCCATATACCCCAGCCCCACGATTCTGAGGAACTCATTGAAGACCCCAGCGCTCTTATCGTATATGAATCTTAGGAGAACCCCTCCAACAACCATCGGAGTAACCATCCCCAAGAAAATTATCGATTTTATCACTGTCGCACCTTTAACATCTCTCAGTAGGACAGCTAGCACTAACCCAAGTATAGTTGATAGAGGAACATGTATTATCAACCATATAGCGTTGTGCAGTAATGCACCTAGAGGTAGTTTCCCCCTACTAATCCCCCTGTAGTTTACTATTTCTCTCCGAGAAAACACCTCGAAGTAATTATTTAAGCCGTAGAAGCCCTTTATAGCCCCTCCCTCCCACCTCAGTAGACTCATGTAGAACGTGAATACCATTGGCCCAATGACGAAGAGCATTAGGAGGAATAGGGATGGGAGTAAAAAAATTATTATTGTTTTCTTACTACCTTTTGGCATGTACGTCACTATATTCTATGCCTTACCTAGAGTCTTTAAATGTGCCTCTTTAAGTGCATCTAGGACATCTGGTAGAGAGTCTGGCGATACCCATAGAAGCTTTAGTTGGTCCCAGAATGTTCTCTGGAAATCACCGCCTATAGCGTCGTCGAGGTCAGGTACAACCTTTAAGCCAGGTGTGACTAGGAAATCTACAACAGCTTTATCCGCAGGCTTATAGGCAGTTCCAGGAACATCCTTGTTAGTAGCCAAGAAGCCTCCCTGTTTCACCATTATCTCCTGAGCCTCTGGACCAGCTAAGTACTTTAGGAGCATTTTCGCTTCCTCTGGATGCTCAGTGTACTTCGGTATTATTACCCAGTCTCCTCCAGCTACAACTCCCTTAGCTTCTGGGAACGGGAAGAAACCTAGGTCTTCAATATCCTTAACTTGAGGCATGGTTGTCATCCAGTTACCCATAAAGTATATACAGTATTTTCCTTCCCACAGTTTATCTATTTGAGCGGTCCACTCATCGGGTTCGCTGAAATACCCCTTCTTCAATAGATCGGTTAGCTCCTCGAAGACCTTCTTTATCTGAGGGTCATCGAAGGTTATGTCTCCAGAAATTAATTTCTCCTGCAGCTCTGGGCTCCCCCTATTTATGATAAAAGCTTCGGTTACATCAGATAGTGGCCAGCCTACACCATCTCCACTAGCTATAGGTGCTTCAACACCTGAAATACCCTTACATTTCTCTAGGAGAGAGAGGAACTCACTCCAAGTTTTAGGTGGTGTTAAACCGTTTTTCTCGAAGAATGATTTCCTGTACCAGAAACCTGGCTTAGCCCAAGCCTTGAAGGGAGCAGCATATATCTTGCCGTCAACAGTTACCATCTCAACATAGGATTCAGGGTATTTTGTGGGATCTATGAGCCCAGTAACCTCCATTAAGTGGCCTTGTTTAGCTAAGTCTCTTATCCAAGCAGGCCAGGGTGCTACCACAACGTCTGCTACAGTTTTACCAGCAGCAAACTGGGTTGGTAGACCAACCATTAATCCCTCGGTTGTCTGTGCTACGTGCTTAACCTTTATCCCAGTCTTCTCCTCGAAGGCTTTTAGTGCTTTCAAGAAGTTTTCCTCCTCTTTTCCTCCCCACAGGCTGAATACTATTAATTCAACTTTCTTCTCCTCTTTTGGTGGTGGAGTGGGTGGGGGTGCTCCAACTTTCTCCACAATTTCGCTGAGTGTCGAAGTTATTTGTTTCAGGGTTGCAGCATTAGATTCTAGTTTACTGCTTATTTCATCGAGTTTAGAAACTATTGCTGAGGTTGCTGCCTGTATCTGTATTATAGTTACCCCGGATAGTATAATTACCAGTAGGAGGACAGCTATTAAAAGGATTTCCGTTCTCTCCATTTTATCACCGATCGGTGATACAAAAAATTTATCAATATATTCTTATTTAAATTTTATCGTGCCAATATATAAGGACATTGAGGTATTAAATGAGCTTAGGAATAAGTTATCCTCCCTAGCTCTTAGCCAATATGAGATAAATGCTTACCTCACTCTACTGAAAAGTGGCTCATTAAGTGCTAGTGAATTAGTAAAGAAGAGTGGTATTCCACACAGTAGGATATATGATGTTGCACGAAAACTTAGTGAGAAGGGATTAATAGAGGTTATTGAAGGTAAGCCTAGGAGGTTTAAGCCCGTAGACCCAGATATAGCTTTGAGGGCATTTATTGAGAGAGAGAAGAGAAGACTCGAAAAAACATGTAATGATGTACTGAAGTTAATAAGTATCTATACGCTTAGCGGCAGATTGGAGGATAAAACCACGTGGGTAGTTGAAACCAAGCTTATAGATATTATTTCACCGCTAGTTAGGAAAGCCAAGTACCAGCTACTGCTTGCATCTAATCCCTCACTTATTGATGAACTTAAGGAAGAAATTGGTTGGGCATCCAGTAGGGGCGTAAATACAACGATAATAAGTTACGGCGACTTAAAAGCACGTAGCTACCTTATTGAGAGAAGTATAGAGCTGTACGTTAGGAAGGCATCATCGCTCACAATTGCCCTAATAGATTCGGAGACTGGTGTTATCAGTGATCCACGTATAAACTATTCCATCCTGACGGCGGAGCCCATACTTGTTAGAGCTCTTATGGATCTCTTCTATAGCTCTCTTGTTAGTACATCAACACTTATTAGTCGTCCACCTATTTTAAGAGGAAAGTTTGTTTCAATATGGTCGGTTATACACAGGCTACGTGGTGGTGAGAGGATGAGGATAAGAGGTATTGAGGTGAAAAGTGGTAGAGAAGTTATTATTGAAGGAGTAGTTAAGGACAAGATTATTGATGAAGGTATAGCTTCAATAATCCTCGATACTGGTGAGGGTATAATTAAGGTTGGTGGGTTAGGGGCAATATTAGAGGATATTGAGGGGCTGATTTTTGAGGTAGTTTCTTAGAGGTGTTTTTATTGAAGGTTAATGTTGTAAGGAAACGGAGACTTGAAGACTATAGGGGTATAGTTCCGCGAGAAGATATTAGTAAAGTACAGGAATTAGCCGAGAAACTTGAAGGTATATCTGTCGTGCATATAAACTCTACAGCCTTCGGTGGAGGTGTTGCCGAAATACTTAGTAGCATGGTTCCATTGATGAGATCCATAGGCTTAAAGACCGATTGGGAAGTTATCGAGGCTCCTAATGAATTCTTTAATGTAACTAAGCTTCTCCACCATGGAATACAGGGGATGAAGGTGGAATTAACGGATAGTATGAGGAAGTTGTATCTAAGGGTTAATCGAGAAAACTCTGAGAAACTTGATCTTAGTAGGGATATTATTGTTGTACATGATCCTCAACCCGCTGCAATTAGGTATTTCAGGGAGGGTAGGGGGAGATGGGTCTGGCGATGCCATATTGATGCCTCTAGTCCATATAAACCTATCTGGGATTTCATTGGTAGTTTCATTAGGTTATATGATGCATATATCTTCCATATGGAGGAATATATACAACCCGATCTCAACAGGGGGAAAGCATATGTGATTAAGCCCTCTATTGATCCATTATCCAATAAAAATAGAGAGATAAGTATCTCCGAGATTGAAAACATCTTAGCTAAATACGATATCGACCCCGATAGACCAATTATTATACAGGTAGCTAGGTTTGATCCCTGGAAAGATCCCATAGGAGCTATAGACGTTTACAGGAAGGTTAAAGAGAAGATACCGGGTACCCAATTGCTACTTATCTCAAGTATGGCTCACGATGATCCAGAGGGATGGGTTTACTATGAGAAAACTACTAGATATGCTGGGAATGATTACGACATACATTTTCTGACAAATCTTATTGGTGTTGGGGATATTGAGGTAAACGCTTTCCAGAGAGCCGCTGACGTAGCTCTCCAGATGAGTACTAGAGAGGGATTCGGGTTATCCGTTACAGAGGCTTTGTGGAAAGGTACACCGGTTGTTGCACGAGGCGTTGGTGGTATAAAAGTGCAGGTTATTGATGGTAAGACTGGTTTCCTAGTGGAGGATATTAGGGATGCTACCGAAAAAGTCATCCTTTTGTTAAAGAATAAGGATCTTCGTGATAGATTAGGTAATGCTGGAAAAGAACATGTTAGAAAAAACTTTTTAATTACAAGGCACTTATATGATTACCTCAAGTTATTTTTTAAACTGCTGTCGTGATATAGATAAATTATAAAGAAGTTTTTTATAAAAATTGCGGGAAGGAGAGGAGGGAGTTTCACTTAACTGTTGGGGTATATTCTTCTATTTTCGCTATATACCACTTTTTTCCTTCTCTTACGACTAAGAAATTAAAGAATTTCTCAATTTCCTTATTGTCGTATACGCTCACGAGAACTTTTGCGGTTTTTTCGTTAACTTCCTTAACTTCCTTTACTTTTACCTTTTCAACATTTTCACCCATTGAGCTTAAAATACATGCGAGTATTTC
>JALURH010000035.1 GCA_027017025.1 Thermofilaceae archaeon | reverse complement strand
CAGCTAGCCGAAATTTTCTTCAAAAAATTGTTGGAGGGATAATTATGGAGAAATTTACTGGGTTCTGCAGGATACCTCCAGGAGGTTTACCTCTGAGATCTTTCTACCCTTCTATACTCCACAGATCTGGCGCTAGCTATGATAGGTTAGTGAAGGTAGTGACCTTGCTGTGTTGGGTAGGGCTTATCTCGCTGGATCTATGGATAATATACGTTAGTTATGTTGAGTCTTTGCCCCCTAGGCTTTCATTCTTCCTGGTAGCTATAACTAGTGTACTGGTTTTCGGTATACTTATTGGAACATATGTTTTTTCTCCGAGGGGTTACGAGCTTACTTTGAGTGGTGTAGTTGTCAAGAGAGTTTTGAGGAGTTTTGAGATACCCTATGGCGATATAATTGATGCCAGAAGGGTGGGGATGCCGAGGGGTATAAGGATATGTGCTAGCGGTGGTTTACATGGTTTTTTCGGTTTATTCCAGCTAGATGGCTTAGGTAGGGTTTGGATGTATGTAACAAATAGGGGCAACCTAGTTTTAATAACTACTAGGAGGGGCGTGAAGTACATAATTAGTCCAGATAATCCAGAGGATTTTCTGCGTAAACTCAGTTTAATGAAAAGGTGGTATTTATGAATCCTCTACTTATTCTCGGTCCCATAGGGATGCTGCTGGTAGGTATTTTATCGATTATCTACTGGAAGCTTAGGGTAGGAGTAGATTTAAAGTATTTCCTCTGGGGTGGGGTTGTGTGGTTCGCTGCGATTATACCTAAGGTAGTTATGGATCTAACTATAACCCCGTATATAAGTTCCTGGGCTAAAGCTATGCTCGGAGTAATTGGCTCATTGGTTGCTATCGGGGTTTACGTAGGTTTGAGGACTGGTGTATTCGAATGCGGGTTTACGTATATTGTTCTCTCCAGGAAGTTTAGGGGGATATCCCCTAGTGAAGCCACGGCTTTTGGGATAGGTTTTGGAGCGTTTGAAGCTATTGCATTAGCTATTCCAGCAATGATACAGATAGTTGTATTCATCTCTAACCCATATATACTTTATATGGTTCCCCCAGAGTATAGGGAGGTTATAGAAACTCAGTTAAGTATGCCCACGTGGGTTATTTTCGCCCCAGTGATAGAGCGGGTATTTACCCTCATAGCACATGTTTTCTCCACACTTATGATCTATGCCTCAATAACTAGGAAGAAATTAGCGCTTCTGCTAGGTGCAGTATCCTACAAAAGTACCTTGGATGCCGCTATACCATATATCCAGTGGGCGTTTAAACCCTCCCTGTCACCAGCGGGGATGTACCAAGCCGAAATATGGGTCGTAGCTATGGGTCTTATAGCCATAGGTGGAATAAGGTTACTTAAAAAAAGACCTATAGCGCCTAGCGGAACCGCTAAATAGTTTATGGATATGTGATCTACTACCGTCTGTGAGGCCTATGGTATAGTAAAACGCATATACATCATCTCAGCTTTTGCCGTAGCTCCCTTAAGGCATCTTGCTAAGGAAATCTCTACTTCCCCTATAGGTTCAATATCAAGGGATTATTAGCTTATTCTAAGTTCCTTAGTTATTTTTTTAAGTTGAATGAAGAGTATAATTTAATGATGACAATGGAATACCGAATTATATCAAAGGTTTTATCGATATTACTGCTATTTGTACTCCTACCACAGCTCTCCGCTGGACAACCAATCTATAAGTGGTCCACGGGCTACATTACCGAGAGTATACGTGACGCCAAGCTTGTATGCGATCTAGGAAACATTGGCCTCAATTTCAGGGGG
>JALURH010000034.1 GCA_027017025.1 Thermofilaceae archaeon | reverse complement strand
TCGCTGTTCTACCCTTTTTGAGCCCCGATAGGCCCGAGTTCGTTCCAGATATTCTAGCGGTGATTATAAGTATGGTTTTTATCGCCTTGGTGATATATGATGTCCGCAGACAGGCTAGGAGGGAACTTACATACGGGAAAATATAGGAAAATACTTATTCTCTTAATCCTGGTAGCGGTAGCCGGGATCTCCATAATACTGCTATACGACACCTACATTAAGCCTGCAGAGAAAACCCAACTAACCGTAAAGCTTAGGAGATATGAAGAGAACCCAATTATATTCCCTGATGGCGGGGGATTTGATGCTTCTGCAACATTTAATCCAGCAGCTATAGTAAAGGACAATAAAGTATATCTCTTCTATAGAGCTCAGGAAACATGGTTCGGCACAAGTGTTATAGGGCTAGCTATAAGCGAAGACGGCTTACACTTCGAGAAACTCAATAACCCTATAATTGTACCCGAGTATGAGTGGGAGCTGCTAGGTGGGTGTGAAGATCCAAGAATAGTGAAGATAAACGACACATACTATATGACCTACACAGCATACGACAAGAAAACAGCTAGACTGGCTTTAGCTAGATCGAAGGATTTGATTCACTGGGAGAAAATTGGACTCGTTTTCCCCTGGTGGGGTTGGAGTAAATCTGGGGCGATAATACCTGTTAAAATAAATGGGTACTACTGGATGTACTTCGGGGATAGCAATATATGGGTAGCTAAGTCTAGGGACATGGTTCACTGGGAGACAGATAGAAACTGGGTTGTACTTAAACCGAGAAAGGGGTATTTCGATAGCAAACTTGTTGAGCCTGGTCCTCCACCAATCGTAGTTGGGGATAAGATTATACTTATCTACAATGGGGCGAACGATAGCCTAGTATACTCTGTTGGTTGGGTCATATTCTCTATAGAGGATCCAACAAAACCCATAGCTAGGGCTGAGAAACCTATATTGACGCCTAAGACCTACTGGGAGAGATTTGGGCAAGTGAGGAATGTTGTTTTCGCTGAGGGATTAGTATACTTTAAGGGTAAATGGTACCTCTACTACGGTGCTGCAGACACCTTTATCTGCGTAGCTATAGCCGATAGCATTAATGACTTAATCGGGTACCCTGTAGAAGGAGGGTGAAATGAGTTTCAAGCTAAACTTATCCGAAGAGCTGAAGAAGATCGAGGAATACTTTGACCATATCTTCTCGAGTGTAAACCTGGAGGCAAATAAAGTCCTCTATGATAAGTTTTTAGAGGCTCGTGGAAGATCTAAGCTCTCAAGAAAGAGATCTGGGAGAAGTATTGTAAGAATGAGAGGCTATATTATCCCGCTAGATGTTAAAGTTTCTTCATCTAGAGATATACCTATAATACCTAGTATAGTATCTAACCCTGCTCTAGGGGTTAAGGGCGATGAAGCTTATATCTATCTAAGGATAGCATCTACTGGATCCACATTCTCCAGAACGTTTATTGTTTATACCACCCTTAGAGTAGAGGAGTTACGTGGGAGGATCCAGGTTAAAGGGTATCCGCTGCTATACGCTATAATGCCCTATGAGTGTGTAGAGGATCCACGCATAGACCCAGATACCCCTCAGCTATTGTACCATGTAAGAGCACTTTATCGGACACAGGCCTCAAGTGTTATTACATTTCAGTCCCGAGTTAACGGTAGGGTAGATGAGATAGAAGCAGTATATTTCTACTCTAGTAAGTGGGGCAGTTTCCTACTTCAAGACTATAGGGATACTTTCCCACTAAATAGGGGCTTCATGGCTATTAGACCATACTTTAAGGATAGAGGATTCGGTGTTATAGCTATTGGGCCTAGAGAGGGGGCAAAAGTAGAGTTTGATGAAATGGAGATAGTGCCTGAGCTTCTACCACAACACGGCGAGCTTAAAAGCGGCGGTAATGCTTCATTAAAGATCTCTAGAAACGAGTACCTCTTAATTTACCATATTGTTGATAACCACGGTATCTACTACACATATGCTGCCCTATTTAGCGACGATGCAGAACTACTAGCCTTGATGGAGGAGCCATTAATAGTACCAGATATAGGCGTATATAGTGGGAGGAGGCCTTCAACAGTGTTCGTATGTGGGGCAGCTAAATACGGTAACATAATTCTAATATCAGCTGGTAGGGATGATGAAATCTCCATAATATATGAAGTTGAAGAGGAGAAACTACTGTCTAAATTAAAGTATCTGAGAGGTTAAATAATAGGGGAGAACTAGGTTAATCTTTTCTCGACTATATCTAAGCGTTCCGCTAATCTCCTCTCCTCCCCTCTTATTCTCTCTATTTCCTCCCGGAGTTTCCTATACTCTTCTCCCCTCTCTAGATGGGCTTCTAGTTTCTTCCTAGCCTCTCTAGCAACCCTAGCGTTTGACCCCCATATATCTCCTCTCAGCTTATCTAATAGCGGGATAAGCCTAGGACTGAGTGATCTCTTAGCAGCTTCTATAACTCCTCTACGTACACGTGGGTGGAGGCTCTTAGATAGGTACTCTAATGCTTCCACTACTTTCCTTGATACGGGGAAGTTCCCTAAGGCTTGTGCAGCAGCGGCCCTTATGTGCGGCTTCTTGTCACTTGTTGTATAGGACAAAACTATCTCTAAGGCTTCCTCTGTCCCAAGTATACTTAGCCCCTCCAATACATTGACTAAAATAACGTCATTATGGCTGGGGTAACTAAGAGCTTTCTTTAATACTCTAAAGGCGTTGCTATACCCTGTTTTAGCTAAACTTATTGCTGCTGAAGCTCTAACGTAGTAGCTTTCCTCAGAGTCCTCTAGGATAGATGCAAGCTTCTCGCCAACTTTTTCATCCTTGAAGTTGCCTAGTGCCTCAACTATAGCTCTTCTCACGCGAGGTTCTTCTACAATATCTAGGGACTTTAATAGGATATCTTTGGGGTACTCTCCACCTATCTTCCCCAGAGCTTTAGCGGCCTCAGCTCTTAGGCCCCAGAACTCTTCTCTTCTCGTTACGAGTTCTCCAAGTTCCTTAGAGACCCTAGTGCCACCCTTAGAGCCTAGCTTCCTCACCGCTACTACCCTTGGGTATAGGTATGTACAGTATCTTACGATGCTGAGTAGCTCCTCTACACCCACATCTAAATCAATATCCTTAAACGCCTTGAACTTAGGGTCGATACAGACAGCTCTAGGTTTCTTATCTAGTGGAATAGGGAAAACATGTTGTTTCTCCTCTACCCAGAAGCTTCTCCCCTCTTCTTTGTCTCCAGTTATAAATAGTACTTCGAGTGGGAGCCTATATGTTTCTAGGCTATCATCTTTCTGTACCTGAGTAACCTTTAATTCAAGTATCCTATCTTTCTCCCTCCATTTCCACGATACTTTCAGAACTGGGTGACCAGCATTATAGATATACTGCTCGAAAAACCAGCTTAAATCGGTGCCAGAAACTTCCTCGAAAACTTTCCTGAGATCCTCTGTATCAGCTACACCATCGCTATATCTCTCTAGGTAGGTTTTAATAGCGGCCCTAAAGGTATTTTCTCCAACAAGATTTGCCAGGGTCCACAGTATCAAGGCGCCTTTTGGGTAACTATGTGCATCAAAGACCTCGAATGGATCCCCAAATAGCCTCATTACTATTGGTCTTGCATACCTGCTTCTATACTCACCTAAGTAGGAATCCATATACCTAATAAGATCGTAGGTAAACCATTCCTCGCCTAATTCCCTCCTCCTCCAGAGAGCAGCCATTAATGTAGCAAAGCTCTCGTTCAGCCATATATGGCTCCAATCCCTACATGTTACTAGATCACCGAACCATTGATGCGCTAACTCATGGGATACAAGAGGCTCGCTCCTGAAATCGATGTGTGCTTTCTCGTCGTGGAGAGTAGCGGATGTGAGGAGAGTTATGGAAGCATTCTCCATCCCCCCTACAACGAATTCATCTACACAAACCTGTGTGTACTTAGGGTAGGGGTATTTAACCCCAATATACTCCTCGAAGAACTCTATCATATCCCTAGTTTTAGAGAAACTTCTGTCGATATCGCCCTCCCTACCCCTAGGTACAGCGTACTGGAGAAGTATATTACCATATTTTTCCTCCTTGATATAGAAGTCTCCAATAGCGAAAGCTACTAGGTATGTAGGAATACGTCTATTTATCCTAAAGCTCCAAACCGTATAGTCTCCCTCATCATACCTACCGGTAAGTTCGCCATTAGCTAGTACCGTAAGCCCCTTCCTGGCCCTGATATTCAACGTTACCCTAGCCTTCCTATCGGGGAAGTCATAGGTGGGTAACCAATACCTAGTATCTTCTGGCTCGCCTTGAGTCCATGCCTGCTTAGCTGGAGAACCTGAATCAACTGGTATAAACCAAACACCCTTAAGGGGTCTCTCCACCTCATAATTAATTCTTACCTCAATTTCCTCCCCCCTCTTTACTGGATGTGTTAGAAATATCTCCAACGTATTTCCATCATACAAATACTTATATTCCCTCCCGGGAACACTTACTTCCTTTATATACATGCCTACCGCATCTAGCCTCAGTTCATAGGTATCTCTCAGAGCCCTAAGTATATTTATAACACTTCCATAGATACTTCTCTTCTCTAAATCCACGGTTATATCTGCTTTAACTTCTAGGAGATCGAAGGGAGGATCCCTAGGATACTTAGGTCTATAGTCGGGGAAGACAAAATCTCTGCCAAGTTTAACCCATCTCACGATAACTAAAACATGGGGAAAATATTAAAGCTAGCGCAGAGCTAGTGAGGAAAGCTAATAAAGTTATCCTTTAACCCACCTTAACTTCTCTAAAGCTTTTTCCAACTCAACCGTGAAGAATCCTATTACACAGTCACTTATCCCCCCAACCCAGATCAATTCTTCTTTATACAGCACTAAGCCATCCCCGAAGATAACTAGTGGTCTATCACCATACTCCTCTATTAAACCATTTGGAGCTAGAAGGTAATTAGATATTGCAAGTAGCTCCCCCTCCCTATCTACTATGGCTAGGCCATTCCTGTAGGAGAAATCTTCTCTCAACACTCCATGCCAACCCACGAGGTACTCATTACTGGATAGCCTAATAGTATTCGTTGACCAACCAACCTTATACTCCCATTCCTCGTTACCAAGCACGGGCTCCATGGTCCCACCAAGTATGGCTGGCTTACTCAAATCTGCCTCCCCCCTCCAGGCAACATCAACCCCGTCGATAGTAGGTCTAATCAACATAGCCGCATAGTTACCGGAGACCTTGATGAACGCACTATCCTTCATACTCCGTGGAACAAATTCTTCGCCGTTACTCCCTATAACGAAAAACTTTCTCTCCCCAACCTCCAGCCTCCTACTTATTGTCGTTAAACCTTGGACAACGCCTACTTTACCACCCCTATATCCGTAGCCAGTATAGAGCATTAAGAAGTTTTCCCCAAGTGGATGTATTCTAGCATCCTCACAACCCTTGAACTCCCAGAGAAACCTAGGCCAGAGAACAATTCTCGCAGATATAGGTTTCCCAACTCTACCCTCCAGGAGATCTTCTACACCAACCTTGAAGAAACCTATGCTAGAAGAATACCCGTAGTAATCGAATATTAGCCGGGGGAAAACCCATACCTCCCTATCCACGAGTACTGCCCCCGGATTAAAGCTAGCTAGAGGCTTCTTCCAATAATTCACTAAGCGTATATCCTTGGGGAATACGTAAAGTTTCCTCTCAAATATGTCCTCTGTGTCTGGCTTCCTAAGCCCCCTAGAGCTGGAGAGGAACTCCGATGCTTTACGCCCTAATATCTCCTCAAGATTTTTCCCCAAGTTCTTCCATCACCAAATAGAGTTACCTGGGACATTGTAATAAAAATGCATCGGGTAACAGAGATAGTTGGTATTGGGGGAAACCAATAACCCCCGCTATACGCTAACACTAACCTCACTCCGTTCCAGCCTCAGGCTACCCACAAGCAGTTTTCTAAGTTAGTATCCGAAGAGTAGTGCAGACTAACGCTACTATGTCAAAAATACTAGATCCTAGGTACTATATCCTTAACTCTCCTACCAAGCTATAATTAATTTAAATTCTGATGTTGCTAAGCATCTCCTAGCAGAGC
>JALURH010000033.1 GCA_027017025.1 Thermofilaceae archaeon | reverse complement strand
CATATAGGAAATTATCCAGGCAAAGAGTAGTCCTTGGCCTAGTGCTATAGCCTTCCTATAGCCTAGCTTCTTCGTTACAATACTACCGAGCAAGGGTGTTGCCACGCCAATAGCACTACCTACACTAACAGCTAATCCAAAGATCTCTGGTGGTATCCCGAGATAGTTGAGTACGTAGAGTCTAAGATACCTCATACTAAGATACGGTGCTTCAAAACTATAAATGAGGAGAAATACCAGTACACTCCTATCCTTAATAGCTTCAATAAAGTTCCTAAGCTCCTGTGCCAACGAAGCCTGCTTCTGTTCTACATGAGTTCTTCTCAATGCTTTTCTTATCTCTGGTCTAGCTAGGTATAAGTAAAGATACATAGCTAGTGCAACTACATGTAATGCTAGTGCTAGCTTAAACATTAACCTATAGCTTATCGAAACAATAAACCCTGTAACAATAGGGGAGATTATGTACACTAGGTTTGTTAAACTATTATACCATCCCCATACACTGGGTAGTACTTCTCTTGGAACTATATCAGAGAGCATTGCTGAGAATACAAGGGTTAAACCAGTTAGAGAGATAAGCGCTAACGACATAGCAGTCAACAACAATATAATCCGAATGCTTCCAGGGTAAACTAGTGGATTGAAGAACGCCAAGACAAATAAAGCAACTATAGTTAAAAGAAACACGAGTATAAGTCCAGGGAACCTGCCCTTAACGTCTATAAAGTATCCAAGCCAAAACCCTATAACCAAGTCCAAGAAACCTATAATAGTGAATACTGAACCTAGGACCTCAATGGATACATAACTACCTATATACGGGACTAGAAATAGAGTAAATCCTATGACCCTAGCCACTATAACAGGGATAATAACTAGAAACGCATTTCTCGGAATAGCCAAACCCTTTGCCGAAAACAGCATCAATGTTCACCATCACTTAATAGTCCACCCTTATACATGTATTTGTATAGGAATTATGTAAGGTTAGTAGCGTTGTAGCGTGTATTCAAGTGCCATTGCCCATACTATACATAATGCGAGTACAGCTAATGCCGTATAGACTATAGTCTTGTAGAAAGGTATGTGTTTCTTAAGACCTCCTTTAAATAGCCTAAATAGATTATAAAGGCAAAGTCAATGAATGCTACTATCCATAACACTAACGACGTGTAGAGTTTATCAATACTAATACCTTTCTCAACGTAGGAGTAGAATCTAGTCACCATACCAGCACATGCAAATACCAATGCTAAGAGGCTGAATAGTAGCTGTGCTCTCGCCAAGATCTTAGGCATAGAGTACACTACCCAAGAACACACTATACTACGTAAACATATAAAGCATAGCGTTACAGTTTAATGCAGTTTAGATAATACGGAATTGAGGCTATAGAGCTAGAGGTTTAAGGCTCAAATCCTTGTAAACCTACTGAGCAATATACTTTAAACACCTAGAAAAATAATCTGGAAGCACATAAAACATTAACATCATGGGAACTCCTCCTTGTTTTAAATCTCATGTTTATGTTTCTAGTTCTCTAATACCCTACACATCCGCAAGATTATTAATGTAAACGAAACCTGCTTTAAAGAGCAGTGCTCATAGGCTTAGCAGGCCTCTTACCCAGTTTCTTATAGGGAATTAAAGTGGCCTACTAGCAACTATAACAACCCCTAGTAGACCCTACAGTAATGTACTAGTGGGTGAAACAGTAATATCGTGAGAACGAGCTAGGTGGCAGGCAATGGCCTCCATTAACCGTTTTCTCCTTATTATTTTGGTTCTCCTACTTGTGTTTAGTAATGTAT
>JALURH010000032.1 GCA_027017025.1 Thermofilaceae archaeon | reverse complement strand
CTCCCTGCCCTTTTTCTTTTCATCCCCATCTCCCCAGCGACCCCCCGGGGTTCATTGCTCTGGTCGCTGGGGTTCATCTAAGAAGATAATATTAGATAGATATAATAAGAATTATTCCTGTTTGTTTTTCAGCATATGTAGAGGCGTTGTAGCTTGCGCTATTTACTAGCTCTAGTGTTCTAGCCACCTACCTCAAGCATAGTCCTAAAAGATATATTGCGTAGAGCACCATCTCTAGTGAGCCCCACTCCCACAGCATAAGTGCTTTGAACTGTTCAGGTTTCATGGCATGATTCTGGAGAGCGAGCCCTAATAAAAAAATCTTAAGTTGACAGCACCATGATAATTAAGTGATTAAATACATAGGGGTGAGTAAGGAGAGTGCCCAAAGCTAGCTGTGTGGGCGACCACGCGACCACAGGGATGATGAAGCCACTTTACTTAGGGGAAGCCCTAACCACCACAGCCACCGGCACCCCCGGTGAGCAAAACCCCACAAAAAGTTAAGAGCATCAATTATCATAAGTCTTGTTAGCTTCAATGTTTTCTCTACACTTAAAGACTTATTAGTTAACGTCTTTTAGTACTCAAACTCTACCTGTACTTACGCTGGAGCATCCTCAGATTTCATAGCTCCCTAGCCGATAAACTATGGTTTTATATTTTTCTAGCTAACATTTGAAGAAGTTCCTTGGGGTGAATACTACATCTAAAACCCTTATAGTCAAAATGAGTTAGAGATGCTTCAATTCCCTCTCTACTTAAAAAGCTCACGATTTTTGTTGGAGAAAACTCCCGAGATAAGTTATATTTTTTAGAGATATGTGATGTAACATAATAAAAATATGGCATTCCTATTTCCTTGAGAATCATTCTAATAATTTTTTTACCTCTTTTTTCAAAGTACTTCTTTTCTAAATATATCTTAAACACATTTGTTGTGAAATCTTGATCCCATAAGTCTTCTAGCCAAATAGGGCCTGCGTACTGTAATTTATGCTTACATATTTTACATACACCTTTACCTGGTCCCATAAATATACTTTTTAGAGCACTCCTGTAGAGACATTTTGGGCAATATTCTAGGATACCGATCTCCCGTACATTTTCCTGGGCATATTTTCTTCCCCGCATAACCCTCACACAAATTCTTATGTAATGATCGGTTGCTTGAGAGAAAAGAGGTTTTATCCCTCTTCCCAGCTTCATAGCTTCCCTAGACACGAAATACAAAAGTACCCTTACACCTAGTTCTTTAAAGAATTCCGTCTTCAATGTGTTAGAGAAATATTTCCTTAAAGCAGTTTTTGGATAAATTCCATAGAGAGGAGGAAGATCTGTTGCAGAAAAACATAGCATACCTCCGTGTTTTAATGCTCTCAATGCAGGATCTATAAAAGGAGCAGGTGTACCGAAGGGATCAATATCCACTATATCTACCTTTTCTAGCTCTAATAACAGTCTTGCTGCATCTAAATTGTAGATAGTTGCCTTTCGTTCGAGTTTGTTCCTTTTCACGTTTTCAAGCATAATTTTATATGCTTTCCTGTCTATATCATTTAAAATAACTCTCTCAACTATATTCTCTCCGGTTTCTAAAGCGTATCTAATACCTCTAACACCTGTTGCACTTAAAGGCTCAACAACAAAAAGTCTTGCTCTTCCAAACGTTTTAGAGAAGGCTTCTACTAATGCTATACCTATATCCCTTGAAAGTTTCATGCGAGGATTATAAAAGACTGGGCACCATGATGGCTCTATACGTGCTCCTTTGCTATAGAATACTAGATCAGGAATTAGTAATTTAGCCTGTCCTTCAATAA
>JALURH010000031.1 GCA_027017025.1 Thermofilaceae archaeon | reverse complement strand
AGCCTTAGCGCAACGTCAATGCTATATCTGAGTGAAATTCTCTTCACTTCTTTTCTGATCGATGAGATGAAATTTGAGTTAAGTTTATGCATATTTATACGAATAGTAAAAACTACGCCCTTAAATCCACTTAATACCGCTTTCTCAGCAAGCCTCATAAGCTCTGCTCTAGAAGTTATCGGTCCCACATAAGCATCATAGAAAGCCCTGGTCATTTTTTAATTACCTAGTATCTTATTCTTTGAGACCTAGTAATCTAAGAGCATATTTTACTTTTTCAAAATCTCTTAAATGAGGCATAAGTGCTATACGTACTTGGATGATATCATCGCCTCCGGAGAGTTTTATCTCACCTAGATATGCTTTCTGCTTATCCAGCCTTAGAAAAATTGAACCCTTATTAACACGGTCACCTAAGGTTCTATATATTTCTTTGGAATCAAAAACATCCATACGAGATAAAATATTTTTTACCACTTCTTGAGCCCCCTCCTTATATGTAATCTTAGCTTTATACACCACTATGGGATTGCCGTAGTAACCTGTTACTGGTATTTTACGTAATTTCCCTAGAAATACTGATTTCAGTTCACTAGGAATTAAATTTAGTAACGCTTGTTCAACCTTATGATGATTCTCTGTAGCATGACAGAAGGCATTAAGCTCGAGATACGACACTATTTTTTCTTTCATATCTTCTCCTTAACCTATTTTATCGATAATTTTATTTATATCAATTTTTTTCTTAATTTTCCTAATATAACCAGATATCCACATTCTCTCTGGATCATTCTTTATAGCTGGGTGCTCTGGATCAGCCATAACAATTTCATACCACCTATAAACGCCGTCCTCACCTACCCAATAGGATCCAAGTACAACCATGTTTGGATATTTTTTGGAGGCTCTCTCCTCAGCTATCTGCTGGGAACTTTTATGTGGACTATATCCATATACACCCATCCTTTTAGGGCGTCTTCCACTTCTGGGCCTAGGTCTATTTAAACCACCTTTACGTACTCTTACTCGAACAATTATATATCCTGGCTTAGCTTTATACCCTAAGCTTCTAGCTCTATTTATCCTAGTGGGCTTCTTTATCCTAACGACT
This sequence comes from Thermofilaceae archaeon, assembly GCA_027017025.1. GTDB lineage: Archaea > Thermoproteota > Thermoprotei > Thermofilales > Thermofilaceae > JALURH01. Next base: position 5,050 of record JALURH010000031.1, on the reverse strand, counting down.
GTAGGCTCCTTTCTCCACATAATTAATCTCTTTTTTACTAACTCCTTTAGAGGATCATCCCAGGGTCTCTTCCATAGCTTAGCCACGTATTTATAGTACCCCATCTCTAAACCCTGCATATGTGCTTTAATAGGGATTTATTAATTTATTCATCTTAATTTATTCTTCTTGCGTAGATCTTTCTCCAAAGCGAGTATAAGCATTTGAGACTTGGATCATATGGTGGTAATTCAAAGACCTTTCCTTCTCCAATAATACCTAGTGTATCTACAAGTTTAGCTCTAGTTATTATTGCTAGAGAAAATAATGCAAGAATGGACGACGCTACACCCTTAACTATACCTTGGGCGCCAATGACACATTTTCTTTCTCTATCAGCAATTACCTTTAATACGCTCTCTCTATTGAAGGCAATTTTTGTTGTAGCTATATTATATCCTTTCTCCTTTGCTTCAGTAGCAGAAATACCGCATGAAAAAAGGCTGTAATTGTCTACCTGAGCTGAAAATATTCTTGTTACTGGAATTTTCTCATTTCTAGCTATCCTATGTGCTAAAGCTATAGCTTCTCTTGATATCTGTTCCTCATAAAAAGCTTGTATATCTTCACCTAGAACGCCGAGTTTATTTAAACATGGACCAATGAGAAAGGTCTTGTTATTATCTATAACCATATTGTCTTTGTCTACTTTAACTAGAGTATATGGTTCTACCTCACAGAGATTCATTTTGATACAGTTTTCCTTCCTCTCAGGTTTTAGAAGAACTTGCCCCGGGAGTTTACTTGTGATAACTTTTGCGGTATCGTCATCAAATATGGGTAGAAGACTATGTTCATCTATATCTGTAAGGTATACCCTTACGCCGTTTCTAAGAAATATGCCTAGAGCCACTAAAGCATTAGGACAGTATGTCAAAATTACACGTTTATTAGAAACAATTTTTTCTCTAATTTCTTCCCAATAACTTAAATGTGATAGAGGTACTCCGTTTATTAAAGCGTCACTAGTAACTACAACGATATCGTATTTTTCCTTTAATTTATCCAGGTCTATATCCGTCTTTTCCCCAGTATATTTAATGTCCAAATATAGTACCTTACGTATATACTCTTTAGGTAGTAATGTAAGAGCCTCTTTGCTAATGCCTCCGGAGAGATATGAAAAAAATCTCCTGGGAGGTATACCAAGTATTTTGTTGTTTGTGAATAGGGTTAATTTATCTCTATTACTAAGTTTCCTGTACCAATAAGCGAAGTAAAGAGCAGCGAAATTACCACCGATTATAGCAATATTTTTCAGCAACCTCATCCACCTACATAAGGCATTATGCCTCTTCAGTTAGGGCTAGTGGGTAAACCGAACACTGGTAAATCAACTTTCTTTTCAGCAGCCACGCTAATTGATGTAAAACGAGCACCTTATCCATTTACTACCATTAACCCTAATATCGGAGTAGGGTATGTAAGAATAAAGTGTATATGCAAAGAATTAAATCTAGTGGATAATCCAAGAAATTCCATATGTGTGGATGGATGGCGTTTTATACCGATAGAATTGATAGATGTAGCTGGTCTTGTACCAGAGGCTTGGAAAGGTAAGGGATTGGGAAATAGATTTCTCGATGAGCTTAGAAGAGCAAATGCCCTTATACATATCATAGACGCTGCCGGTACGACGGATTCTGAAGGAAAGCCTGTAAAGCCTGGAACACATGACCCCCTGGTAGATATCGAATTTCTCGAACGGGAACTCGATATGTGGATATTCCAAATTCTCAAGAAAGATTGGGCAAAATTGGTAAAAATCGTTGAGATAAAGAAAAATGTGGTAGAGGAGCTATACAATAGGCTAAGCGGACTCGGTATAGATAAGGAGGCAATTTTATACTCCCTCAATGAGGCAGACCTAGCATCAAAAAGAATCTCTAACTGGAGTGATAATGACCTTATGAATTTTGTAAGAAATGTTAGAACAGCCTCAAAACCCCTAATTATAGCAGCAAACAAGGCTGACATCGATGTAGCTGTAGACAACATAAAGTATCTGATGAGAGAAGTGAGAGAAAAGTACATAATCGTGCCTACTTCGGCTGAAGCTGAGTTAGCTCTAAGAAGGGCTGCAAACAAGGGATTAATAAAATATATACCAGGAGACTCAAGTTTCGAGATTCTAAAAGATTTAAAAACAGAACAATTAAGAGCTCTTGAATATATTGAGGAGAAGGTGTTAAGAAGATGGGGTAACACAGGGGTTCAACAGGTATTAAATAGGATAGTATTCGAAAAGCTGGGTATGATAGCAGTATATCCAGTCGAAAACGAAAATAAGTATACTGATCACCGGGGAAATGTTCTACCCGACGTTTTTCTAATACCTAAAGATATGACAGCAAAGGAGCTAGCTTATTTGGTACACACCGAGATAGGCGAAAAATTTGCCTTCGCCATAGACGCTATGACCAAAAAGAGACTGCCAGCAGATTCTGTGTTGAAGCATAGAATGGTTATAAAGTTTGTAGTATCTAAATAGGGTTGTGGCTGTAATAGAGATATCAGATCTATACTATAGGTACCCCGTATCAACTGACTGGGTACTAAAAGGAATAAACTTTAGAGCTAAGAGGGGAGAATATATAATTCTCACCGGGCCCAGTGGTTGCGGAAAAAGTACATTCGCACGTGTACTAAATGGGCTAATACCCAATTTTTATGGTGGCAAACTTAGGGGTATAGCTAAGGTTATGAACTTAGACATTAGTAGGACGCCAACATATATCCTAGCTAAACATGTTGGAATGGTTTTCCAAAATCCCGAGAACCAGCTTTTTTTCTCTACTGTTGAACGAGAAATTGCTTTTGGGCTAGAGAATCTAGGCTACTCCTCTGAGGAGATTTCTGACAGAGTTGAGGAAACTCTAGAAAGATTTAACCTAGTCCATCTGAGAAATAAAGCACCATATGAACTTAGTGGTGGGCAGCAACAGCGTGTTGCAATAGCTTCAGTTATGGCTATGGACCCCGAGATACTAGTTATGGATGAGCCTACAGCAAACTTAGATCCTCTCTCAGCACTGGAAATTTTAAAATTAGTGAAGGAAAATATAGTTTCCCGAGGGAAACTTGCAATAGTAATTGAGCATAGACTTGAATTAGCTCTTAGATTTGCTACACGCATAGTAGTTATGGTTGATGGCAGAATAATAGCTGATGGTCAACCATTTGAGACATTGCAATCTGTAGAGAATATAGTTGGCGTACCTAAGATAGTTAAACTTTACTATCGCCTGTTAAATAAAGGTGTTTATCTAAAGAATCCTCCGAGATCTCCTGAGGAGATGGCTACATATATTTGCTCAGAGCTCGGTGCTAGGGATGATTGAGGTCGTAGATGTATATTATGAATATGCAGATGGAACAAGAGCTTTGAATGGCGTGAGTCTGAGAATAGGTAAGGGCGAGATAGTTGCAATAATGGGGGAAAATGGTGCTGGGAAAACAACCTTAGTAAAACATTTTAACGGTTTACTTAAACCAACGAAGGGGACTGTAAAAATAAATGGGATAGACACTAGGGAAAAAAGTGTTGCCGAGCTCTCCAAAATTGTGGGTATAGTTTTCCAAAATCCTGATCATCAGCTCTTTGCCGATACAGTTGAGGAGGAGATAAAGTTTTCTTTGAAAAATTTTAACTTCTCTGAGGATGTAATCAGCAGTAGGATTAAATGGGCTTTGAAGATAATGGAACTAGAAAAGTATTCAAGAAAATCGCCATATACCCTAAGTGTTGGGGAGAGGAAAAGACTTGCTATAGCCTCTGTACTTGCATATGATCCTGAAATAATAGTGCTTGATGAACCAACCGCTGGTCAGGATTGGATACAAAAGGAGAAAATATCTGAAATTATAAATCTCTTAAAACATATGGGGAAAACAATTGTAATTGTAACACACGATATAGAATTTGTGCTCGAAAGAGTAAATAGAATTATTCTAATGGCAAATGGGAAGATTATAGCCGATGGCAAAAAGAGGGAGATTTTATCAAATATTCGGATCTTAGAGAGAGCTAGACTTATTCCACCCCAAATCCCCCATCTATCATATTTACTCTATGAGAAAGGCGTAATTGATAGAAGGGATATTCTTTTCCTAGATGAACTACTCCGAGAATTAGAGGCGAGATTATGAGTTTTCTTGAGGCTTTTTCCTATAGAAGAAAAAACACTTTTATTCACCTACTTGATCCTAGGACAAAATTCTCTATACTAGTCTCCATTACTCTTTTATCCCTAGGCTTTTTCTCCTCGCTAATCCAGTTACTGCTTCTGTCATTCATTATCTTTTTGCTTATAATAGCTAAATGTTTTAGGGAATGGTTAAGAACTATGAGGTCAATGATATTCCTACTTATACTTATCTTTATTCTAAATTACCTTACAGTGATACACAATAGGTTTGAGTATTCTCTCTCAATGACTCTAAGATTTGCAACATTAACCTCTGCTTTCTCGCTTTTCTTTTTAACTACGACTCCAGATGAATTAGCATTAGCTCTAGAAAGTAGTGGAATACCTAGAGATTACTCTCTTATGTTTACATTAGCACTAAGGTTCGTGCCAACTATGGCTAGAGATATAAATATAGTAATGGACGCATTAAGAAGCCGTGGACTGGAATTAGATAAGGGTAAATTTAAGGAGCGTATAAAGAATTATGGTTATCTACTAGTCCCTCTAATCATTTATGAAATCAGGAGGAGCTTAATGGTTGCAGAAGCTCTTGAGGCACGAGCATATGGAGCTGTGAAAAATGTGAAACTATATAGACCTTTAAAGATGACTATGAAAGATAAGATAATTAGCGTGATAACTCTTTTCCTCTCTCTGACAATTACCATTATTAGTGTTCTCTGTCAAATAAACTTACCGTTTTGAGGATAGAACTTCTAGCCAAGGATTATTAATTACATAGTTTGGTAATGAGTTTGAATCACTTAAGTTATTTAGACTAGCTACCACTTTTTTCCGTATATTGTGGCTAATTATATTAC
>JALURH010000030.1 GCA_027017025.1 Thermofilaceae archaeon | reverse complement strand
TTAATGAGGAATCCCTTCCAGATATTAATTCCGTGTCATAGACTTTTAACGAACAAAGGAACTCTTATGGGATTCTATCCTCTAGGAGTTGAGGTAAAAAAGAGGTTGCTCGAAATTGAGAAGAAAGAATAAGCATAGGCTTTCCAGATAGAATCAAAAAAGGCTTCAATTATAAATGGACTATTAATAGTAGGGATGGGCGGTGGTATGGCTGGTATCTCATGTCTAATATTTGATGCAGGGGATCTACTGTATTATCGGAGAAAAAATTCGCTAGATATGCTGAGGAGCGCTATAAGGGATATTATTGGCAGTGATGTAGATATACCTAGGGATAGAGTTCTCCTCTTCTATGAGTTGAGGGAACTATCCTATAGGGGTATAATCTCTAGGAGGGAGAGAATATTCTTGTTTCTCAAGAGTCTAGGTGTAGATAAAAGGTTTTCGGAATCCATCTATAGGGTATATGACAGGATGCTCCAGGACACAATAGTATTTTATGGCGATGTTCCAGAGACCCTAAAGAAACTAAGGGAAAAAGGATATAGGCTAGCTGTATTATCCGATTCAGATTATTCAGCCGCTGAGAAAAAAGTGTGGTTCAGGAGGGTGGGGATAGCTAACCTATTCGATGTAATCGTATGTTCCTGTGATATAGGTTACTGTAAGCCTGAGGCAGAAGCATACTTGACAGTTCTTAACTTGCTGGAAGCTGATCCAGGAGATACAGTCTTTATTGGGCACTCAGTCAAGGATCTAGTGGGTGCCAAAAAAGTTGGTTTAAAAACTATAGCCTTGAGGTGCCCTATAAGGGATAATAAGATATCTGCTACATATATCGAGGCATTTAATGAGCTCCCCAAAGTGATAGGTAGGCTGGAGTAACCTCAATACTCTATATTAGATGAAAATGTTGTTTCATTAAAGATATTACAAATTACTATAGATTATTTCTCCTCTTTGAGAGCATTTTTCAGGATCTTAGCTGCATAGTGATAAATATCAAGGTACTTCCTGTTAACTAATACATCGGCTATAACTTCTCTATTTAGCTCAGTATATCTATGTACAAGTATATTCCGCAATCCAACTAGCTCATTTATTTTCCCGATAGCCTTATTTTCCAGGATTTCTTTTTCAGCAAGTATAAATGGAGCATCAGAATAGCTACTTGGAGGTTTCTCCCCCATTAGGGCAATTGTTCTATACATTATATCAATTAATGCCTCTATAGATGACTGAAGGACGTAAAGTACTGCATTATATAATCCGTAGTCGCCTAGTATTTCCTCAATACTTTTATTGCTAAGTAGGTTATTTAGCCACTTTACATTACGTTTAATGTAACTTGAACATTCTATTATTTTATCCATTTCTCGATCATCTCCTCATAGTTTTTTAGGTATGCTCCTATAATGCCTGTTTTCTCGAGCTCTATTCTATAATCACTGTATAGGAGTGAAACATATACCAGATCCTCGAGGTATTGCTGTCTATCCCCATACACCAATATGCCTTCACATAGTATAGAGTAGAGGAAACTAAGCTTTCTTGTTTTAGAGCTGGGATCTACAATAGATACATCTATGAGTTTCTCGCATACATTAAGTACTCTAGCAATATCCGTTACTATAGTTGGCAGCAACCTAAGCAATCCTCTATACCCCTCCTCAACGGGTCTTAAAGCAACATCTATATCGCTTGAACCATGCTGAATACCTGTGGCTCTTGATCCAAAGAGAATAGTATACGAAATCCTGTAACTATGTTTAGTAAAATAATTCTCTAATTTATTGACTAAATCAAGCATTTTTAATCAAACACTATAG
>JALURH010000029.1 GCA_027017025.1 Thermofilaceae archaeon | reverse complement strand
CATATAGGGTATCCATTCGCAGAAAAATCTTAATATCCCTGTGTTTTAGTAATCATCAAGGCGCTTTAATAATGAGAGAATGGGGTGGATGGTTCCGTCGAAGAAGCCTAATAAAAGAGGTTATAGCTGATTTACTACGCAAGAAGATAGATACGTTAACCACGCCTGAACTTAATGTTATGGTTGATGTAGCTGAAGTAGATTTTATAAATTATATGTTGGTGGAAGAAAACATCCTCTATGAAAAGGGTGGTGTAGAGCAGGTAAGAGATTATGTTGAATATCTTCTTGAGGAAAGACCCTTTTTGATCCTACCTAAGCTTAATGAGTGGCTGGATGTTTGGATATGGAAGTGGAGGCAGAGAGTAAAGCTTATTATGGGTGAGATGAAGGAAGAGGAGAGAATAGAAATAGAGGTACAGAATAAACTAAGAAGTGTTCTCCCAAAGATAAAAAACCTTGAGGAATATAGGCGCTTCACAGTAGGTTCTCTAATTAAAGCAAACGAAGTATGTTTCACAAGTGTCTTAGCAGATAGTCTAGTGAAGGGTGCTATTATTAAGTTTTTTAAATCAGCTAGCCCAGAGAAAGTTGCTGAGATAGTAAACAATAACCCTGTCATAATCCTTGAAGAAATTATTAAACGCATTAAGAGCCTAAAGAAATTTAAGGGAAATCTCGTGGTGGTTAAGGTTAGCTCTAATATATTTTCATCCCATGCGGAACATATATTGGAGTGGTAACCATTATTTTCTAAACCCAAACCTCAGTTTAGTGATGAATAATGAAAATTGAATATACCAAGGCGGAGTTACTGGGTGTTTACCCCATAAGGATACAGGGTTTGATTCCTGGCTTTGTTATGCTACTTAGGGGAGAAGAATGGGATGGCAAAATTTTACCCATCTATATAGGTTCTGCTGAAGCTATGTCTATCAGTTGGGCCCTTAGGGGAGTAAAACCTGAACGCCCTATGACCCATGATCTACTAGTCTCTATTTTAGGGACCTTAGGAATCGATGTTGAGAAGGTAACTATAGATGCTATGATAGGTAACATCTATACTGCAACTATTGTACTGAAAAAGGATGAAAACGAGAAAACAAGTAGGTTCTACATTGATGCCAGACCTAGTGATAGCGTAGCTATAGCTGTACGCACAGGTGCCCCTATATTCCTAGCCAATATTCTTGAGAAATATGCTAGAGAGGAGGAAGAACTATTACCCCCTGAGGAAAAATCCAGAGAAAATGATATTTTTAAATAAAAAGAGACCTAAGGGATCTAAATGTGAGCCTAAGTGATAAAAATAATTCAGAGCTAGTTGAACTATATATTTCTCACCTAGTAGCTAGGAATAGATCGATTAGGACGATTAAAACATTTAGGAGTATACTTAGGTCATTCATAGATTTTATAGGGGAAAAACATGTGTCCCAGATCAATACATATGATGTAGATGCTTTCCTAGCTCACCTTAGATCTACCGGCTGGAAACCGAGTAGCATATACACTGCAGCTGTAGCTGTTAAACGTTTCCTAGATTACTTGGGACTATCAAAAAATATCGAGGGATTTGAGCTCCCGAGAAGACCTAAGTCCTTACCTAGATACTTAGATCCTGAGGACGTTATGAAACTCTTAAGTGTAGCTGATAACCTCAGAGATAAACTAATAATACTCATACTTTATACAACGGGTCTTCGTGTAAGTGAGCTTGTGGCACTTAAGATAGATGATATAGATCTTGAAGAAAAGTCGATAAGGGTATTTGGTAAAGGTGGGAAAGAAAGATTTGTGTATTTTCCATCATGGCTAAATCAGTTATTAAGTGAGTATATGAG
>JALURH010000028.1 GCA_027017025.1 Thermofilaceae archaeon | reverse complement strand
TTACATCCCTCAGAGCTCAATGAATGCACTAAACCCTGTTCTCAGAATTAGGGATCAATTCATTGACGTACTTAGGGAGCATGGAGTAAAGATGGAGAAAGAGGAAGCATATAAGTTTATTGAAGATCTCCTGGTCAGTGTTGGTTTAGCACCGGAGGTTGCACATATGTATCCACATGAACTTAGCGGTGGTATGAGGCAGAGAACGATCATAGCTATGGCTATAGCGCTTAAACCAGAGCTCGTGATAGCTGATGAGCCAACGACAGCACTGGACGTTGTGGTTCAGAGAGGGATACTTCAGCTACTTTCAGATATAAGGAGGAAGTTTGGTTCCTCAATAATACTTATTACACATGATATGCCTGTTCATGCTGAAATGGTTGATAGATTAGCGGTAATGTACGCTGGTAAAATAGTTGAAATAGGGGATGTTCACTCCATATTCAGGGAGCCATTACATCCATATACCAATGTTTTAATCGATTCTGTTCCTTCAATCAGGGAGAAAAAGAAGTTAGCTGGGATAAGGGGTCTTCCACCAGACTTGAGGAGTCCTCCACCTGGCTGTAGGTTTCATCCCCGATGTCCCTACGCCTTTAGTTTATGCAGGGAGAGAGAGCCCCCCTTTATGGAGATAGACGGGGGTAGATATGTAGCATGTTTTAAGTTTGGTGGTGGGAATGACTAAGAAAGATCTTCTAGAAGTAAGGAACTTAACGAAGGTCTTCACTAGAGGTTTCTTCGGTAAAAAACATACAGTTGCTGTCGATGGGGTATCATTTAGGTTGCCTGAAGGTGAATCAATAATTTTCACTATAGCTGGGGAAAGTGGTAGTGGGAAAACTACTATTGCTAGATTAATCCTAGGGTTTATAAAACCTACGTCAGGCGAGATACTATATAGGGGTAGGAATATCTGGGAGATGGACAAGAATGAGTGGAGAAAATATAGGAGGGAGGTTCAAGCAATATTTCAAGACCCATATGGGTCATTTAATCCACTCCATAAAGTAGACCATATTTTCTGGATACCTATAAGGAAATTTAAGCTAGCTGAAACCAGGGAGGAAGCATATGACCTAATAGTAAAGTCGCTGGAAGCTGTTGGCCTTAGAGCAGAGGAGGTTTTAGGTAAGTACCCCCACCAGCTGAGTGGTGGCCAGAGACAGCGGCTGATGCTTGCTAGAGCTTTCCTCCTTAGACCCAGGCTTATTATTGCTGATGAACCTGTCTCCATGATAGATGCATCCCTTAGGGCGAATATATTGAACCTTATGCTCGACTTGAAGGATAAACTAGGTGTCTCGTTTATCTACATTACCCATGACCTATCAACTGCACATTACGTTAGTAACCGTATAATGATTCTCTACAGAGGCGTTATAACGGAGATGGGGGATATAGACAAGGTTGTCTACAACCCTGTACACCCATATGTCCAACTCCTACTCGACTCTATACCGGTGCCTGATCCAGAGGAGAGGTGGAGAGAGAGGATAACCCTACCCAAGATGGAGCTAGAAGTTGAAGAAGAACATATACATGGATGTAAGTTCTATGAGAGATGCCCTATAGCTAACGATAAGTGTAGGAACACTAAACCACAGTTAGTCGAGGTTGAAGAGAACCATTGGGTAGCGTGCCTCAAGACAAACTCATAAAATAGTGTAGCGATTTTATACCCCCAGTTTGCCCGTGACAAAAAGGTCTTTCTTAGCCTTCCGCTTAGATAGATGCGTAGCGTTATGGGCTTTTTCCAAAGCCCAAAGCTAGTAAGGCAGGGTTAAGGCTAGGCCGTATCTCTGTATATAGCTTTCTCCATCAAGTGCAATTTGGCAGTCATCACTGTGTTTACTTTACT
>JALURH010000027.1 GCA_027017025.1 Thermofilaceae archaeon | reverse complement strand
CAGAGGATATCGCTAGCCTCTGAGCTACGCTCGATACTTACACCTATGCAGAGGAAGGTACTTGAGGTAGCTATGAGCGAGAGATACTATGAGTGGCCGAGGAAGATTAGGCTTGAGGGGCTATCAAGTATCTTGGGGGTCTCGAAGGCAACGATAAGTGAACATTTAAGGAAAGCTGAGCAGAAAATAATGTCGTTAATTCTTTACTCAAACTATAATTATACTTAGTGTGAAGAAAGTAGCTAAGTTAGGTGCGTATACTTGGGGGTACTTGTAGTCGATATAGGCACAACAAACGTTAAAGCTGGAGTAGTTGATGAATGGGGAAATCTCCACGGGCTATCTTTTAGAGAACTTAAGCTTGAGAAACCTGAGCCCGGAGCCGCTGTACATGATCCAGATACAATATTCCGAGCCGTCATAGAGGTAAGTAGGGATGCTGTCAGGAAATATGGTGGGAAAATAGATGCCTTAGCTCTCTCCGGATACCTTTTCGGGCTACTACCCCTAGATGAGTACGGTAAACCCCTCTCCGGTATAATAACGTGGCTCGATACGAGGGCTAGAGGCGTTGCGGAGGAAATAAAGAATACTATTGATAAACGTGAACTATATTCGCGGACTGGTTGCCCCCCTCTCTTCATCTACCCTCTTGCCAAAATTATCTGGCTTAGGAGGTATAAGCCAGATCTATTTGAGAAAACAGCTATCTTCCTGGGAGCTAAAGATTATATCCTCTATAGGCTCTTAGGCAGGTATTACGCCGAGAGGAGCACGGCATCTGGAACCCAGCTCCTTAATACACTACGTCTTACCTGGGATGAATATAGTCTTTCTCTAGCAGGTATTGATGAAGAAAAACTCCCCATACTAGTTGATAGCGATAAAATAATTAGCTATATTCCGCGGGAAAAAGCAAGCCTACTGGGTGTTGATAAAAGTATACCCGTTATCCCCGGAGTATTTGATGGAGCATCCGTAGCTATTGGAGAGGGGGGATTTAGGGAAGGTATATGTACTTCACATATCTCTACAAGCGCTATGCTTAGAGTAGCCTCGAAGAAACCCGTAGTTGATAAGAGTAGTGAGATGAGGTTCCAAACATACTACCTGTTATCCCACACTTGGCTCCCCGGGGGGGCGGTTAATAATGCTGGAATAGTTCTGCGCTGGTTTAGAGACAACTTCGGGCACGTAGAGAAGAACCAGGCTAAGCTCCTCGAAACAAACCCCTACTCGCTAATGGATATAGAAGCTAGCAAGGCTCCCCCAGGGTCAGCTGGGCTCATATTCCTCCCATATGTGTCTGGTGAACGGTTCCCGAACCTAGGTAACCTAGCTAAAGGGGTGCTTTTTGGTTTAACTCTTGAGCATACTAGGCATCACGTTATAAGGGCGTTAATGGAGGGTACGATGCTTAACTTAGCTATCATAATGGAAGCATTGGAGGAAAATGGTTTAAGCGTAGAGGAAATAAGGGTTACTGGTGGGGGAGCTAAGTCGAGGCTTTGGCTCCAAATATTGGCTGATATTACCGGGGTATCAGTTAGGAAAGTATTGGCTGAGGACGCTGCCCTCCTGGGATCCGCAGTGCTAGCATACACCGCATTAGACATCTACAGGGATATTGGGGAAGCTATTGACAACATGGTTAGGGTGGGTGATAGGGTAGTTCCGGGGGAGAAAAATGTTGCTGTATATAGGGAGCTGTTTAACTACTTTAAGAAGCTAATGAATAGTTTAGTAGCCCTATATGGGGAGCACCAGAGGCTTGTAGAGAGGGTTATGGGAACTAATTCTTAGAAAGCCCTGCTCTAGTACCTTTATCGAGGACCTCAGTATTAACTAATCCCACTGGGGTTTTCCCATTAATTACATCTAGTATTGCTTCAACAACGCTCTCATCCATGCCTCTAAGCCCCTCAATAGTATTTGCCCCTATATGTGGAGTTACTATAACATTCTCAAACTTAAGTAGTGGATGGTCAGCACCTATAGGCTCTCCCTCAACAACATCGAATACTGCGTAACCAACTTTACCAGCTTTAAGCGCCTTTATTAACGCGTTTGTATCAACTAGCTCGCCTCTAGCTGTATTAACTATTATGACGCCATCCCTCATTAACTGCAGCTCTTTATCACCTATCATGTGATAGGTTTCAGGCGTTAGTGGTACATGTAGGCTTATAATATGGCTCTCCCTGAGTAGCTCCTCTAGGCTAACGAGCTCCGCTCCATGCTCTCTCGCCTTCTCGGGTGATATATATGGGTCGTATGTGAGAACTTTTGCATTAAATCCTCTAGAGAATATTTCTGCCACCCGGCTACCAATGTTTCCAAGCCCTATGATACCAACAGTCTTACCCCTAATGTTGAAACCCACTATCCTGCTTCTATCTCCCCACCTCCCCTCCCTAACAGCCTTAGAAGCATTACAAACCATTCTAACAGCTGATAATGCAAGTGCTACAGCTAACTCAGCTACGGCATCTCTCTCCCTGTATCCCGGAACCCTTGTGACAAGCACTCCGTGCTCCGTAGCTGCCTCTAGGTCTACGTTATCTACCCCTATACCGTGCCTAGCGATAAGCACTACATCACTGTTGTTCTCGAAGAACTCTCTATCGTAGTAGGGTGTTACGCTCGCAACTATAAAGTGGATACCCCTAAGTTTCTCAGCTAAGGCTTTACCCCTCAACCCCCTATCCACAAATATTTTCTCAACTTCAGCGTATTCCTTGAGTCTATCAATGAGGTCTGGAAATCTTACACCGAATGTCCTAGAATTAACTATTGCAATGCGGCGCATCTAGGCACCAGTGGAAATATGGCGGGGAAGCTATTTATCTGAAATGCCTACATTATTTGGTAAACGAGATGTGTTTGTTAATTCCCTATCAAACCCATTACCTTATTTTCAACTAGGTTTCACCGTTCTCCCTAACCGTGTCTTCATGTATCAAGCTATAGTGGATTATTTCTGGTATGGTTGGGTTTATTACGGCTCTATTCCCCAACCACTCTGCGGGAGCTTTGCTCTCCTCAGGTAATTGGGGTTCATCTAGGGATTCATTAGCCTCACTTACTCATCGGCTTCGAAGCCCAGATAGAATATATACAAGAACATCTATAAGCCTACGTAGCATTAAAGATACAGTCTAATACAAAAAAACATAATTTAATGTTTCATCCTATACCTACGCTTGGGTAGAGATCTTTGAGCCTATAGATTCTTAATCCACGCTTCTCCACGAATTCTCTAACAGATTTACGATGTAGATGTTTATCTTCAGACAGCATGTTGAGCGACAGGGTTATAGCTGGAGCTAGGTTCACAGCATCAGATGCATAAAGTTTTAATTCTATCTCTAGGTTTTTAGCCTCATCAAGTAGGCTGGAAACTGGCAAAACCTCTATGAAAACCAGGTCGCTCATTTCCTTCAATGTATTATAGGCTTGAATCACTTTACCTCTCGGGAAACCAGCTTTTATGAGCCCTCTAACAACCTCAAGATAGACCCATTCGGAGATTATAGGCCTAATTGTTTCTGAGAGAACATCGTCTCTGAACCTAAGGGCTTCCTCCTCAAATTCCTCTCCCCTCTTAAACCACTTTATGATTACTGAAGAATCCACAACTATCCTTCTTCTAGTAACCAACGTTAATCCTCCTCCTCATGGATCTCAGCGATAATCTTTGTTACACTCGGTAACCCCTCAGTACCCTCCCTAATACTATCTATTTGCTCCATTAACTCCTTAGCTTTATACGATCTAACCAAAAGCCTTAATGCTTCCATAAAGGCTTCCGTCTTATTGCGGAAATACCCCTGCTCTACAAGTTTTTCAACCTCTCGCACCAATGTAGCTTCAATCTTAAGGTTGACTTGTATTCTAGCCATACATTCTACCCAATATAGACTCAATAATATAGCTTATAAATCTATACAATAAATAAAGATCCTTGAGTATTTAGCGAAACCGGGTACAAAAACTGTCAGTTTAAATAATTATGTTAACCCTTTGTCCTATAGAACGCTAATCCTGAGACCAACTGTCTCTGAAGTACCAATGCTATAGTCAATGTGGGGACTGTAGCTACGACGGCAGCAGCTGAGACAGCTCCCCACATTAAACCGTGTGCCTCCCTCATACCAGCTATAGCTACAGTTAATACGCGCGCCCTAACGTCCGTCAATACTAATGCATACATGAACTCATTCCAGGACCATATGAAGGTAAATAATAGTGTTACCAGGAAGCTCGGTAACGCTAGGGGGAATACTATCCTGAAGAGTGCCTGCCACCTAGTACATCCATCGACTAATGCTGCTTCTTCAAGCTCCTTGGGGATAGCTATTATAGTTCCCCTAAGTAGCCATACAGCGAATGGTATACCTATACCTAGGTGGGGGATTATCACCGCCGGGTAGGTGTCTAGTAGCCCCAGGGAGCTGAATAGAAGATAGTAAGGGATTATAGCTACTATAGCTGGCATAAACCTTATGGAGAGTATCCAGAAAAGTATATTATCGTCGGGTCTCCTGAACCTCGCGAATCCATACCCAGCTACGAAGCCGAGAATAGTTGAGATAACAGACGTAGACCCAGCTATAACTAAGCTATTTATTAATGGATCCCTTATTGACTCAAGAGTATAGCTCCACCACTCGAGTGTAAGCGATGTTGGTACAAACTTCGGGGGGTAGGTCATAACTACCTCCCCCGGGGCTATAGAGGTTAGAATCATCCAGTAGATGGGGAATAATGTTATAGTGACGGCTACTAGTATCACCAGGGTAGCCATAATTTTAACAAATATTTTCTTTAGATCCAATCTCCTCCACCCCTCTAGAACGACTTCACAATAAACTTGAGGTAAATAGTTGCTAGCACGCTGAGAATAAGTGTTAGTATCCAGCTTAGAGCTGCACCATACCCTATTCTCCAGTAATTGAAGCTAGTGATATACGCGTAGAACGATACAACCTCTGTTGATGTACCTGGGCCCCCATATGTTAGGATATATACAATATCGAATATCCTCAGTATATCTAGGGAGCGGAAAAGTATAGCTACTATCGATATAGTCTTCAGGAGAGGTAGAACTATGTGCCTTATCTCCTGCCAGGTACTAGCGCCATCAACACGTGCGCTCTCCAGGTACTCCTCTGGTATCGCCACAAGACCGGATAGTAGGAGAAGCATCATGAAAGGTGTCCACTGCCACGTATCCACGAGGAATACTGTTAATAGAGAGGTTTGAGCAGATGCATGCCAAACCGGTCTAAAGGGCAGCCCCAGGGACTCTAGTATAAAGTTCACTGGGCTTGCACCGGGATGAAATATTAGTCTACCCATATAGCCGACAACTACTGGCGAAATCATAGGTGGAATAGACAGTATTACTACAACTAGGTTCCTCAGCTTTCTCACATGGTAGTAGATTACTAAAGCTAGAATCAGCCCAAGAATATATTGTGTAGCTACGCTAATGGCTACGAGCTCAGCTGTCCTAACAAGCGAAGCTATAAACCTCTTATCCTGTAGAGCTTCAATATAGTTCTGTGCCCCCAGGAACTCTATGGTTGTCTTCCTCAAGTCATAGTCATATAGGCTGACATAGATACTGTAGATTAGTGGGAATACGACAACTACCAGTAGTGTTACTATAACTGGTAGGATGAAAAAAAGGTTTTTATTTATTCTCAATTTTTAGACACCTAGCCCCACATCCCGAGGTAAGCCTCCTTCTGCGCCGCTCTTCCAAACTTCTCGGTTATCTTATCCCACTCACCTGCAAGCTCATCTAACGCTGCTTTGGCATCAGGTATCTGACCAGAGAGATACTGGTGTACATATGTAGCTAGCTTCTCAAGGTACTCATATGCACCAGGTATCTTGAGGAGTGGGAAGCCGTGGGTAGCAGCCTCCTCGTAAGCTTGTGTCATTATCTTAAAGTGTGGCTTAAGTGAGAGGAACCTTGGTGAGTATATATGCGAGTACCTATATGGGTCGTGCCCTGTATCCGGCATATAATCTGTTGGAGCCATAACCCTCTCCAGGTCGTGCTCTGGACTACATAGGTAACTGAGAACAATCCATGCAGCCTCCGGGTTGGCGCTATTCTTAGCTATACCAGCTACCCAGGCAGCATCAATCATAGTATACTGATAAAGTTTACCGTCAGGGCCAATAACACCTGGGGGCAGTGCTACACCTAGCTCCGGTGTTGGTGGGTCGGGTATAGGTAGTGGAGCCAGCTCGGGGGC
>JALURH010000026.1 GCA_027017025.1 Thermofilaceae archaeon | reverse complement strand
TTTATAGGCAGAAATAACGATGACTCGGCTAAGTACTCCCTAATTAGCTTTATCAAGTAACCGTTTCCATAGTTAGAGAGACTCTAAGTAGAATACATTGAGATGAAACATCTCCCTCTAACATGTGGAAGTTAAATGGGTATATGAATCTAATTCCCTACACTAGACTCGCCTTCCCCCTTAGAAGCTAAGAGTATTAATTACTGACTAAAAATTTCCCTGGGAGCGGAGAAACTAGGGGAATTTAATCGGCTTTGTAGAGTGGAGCCGGGGCCGGGATTCGAACCCGGGTTAAATAGCGGGTATCTATAGGTAGACCACTGCAGCCCGCCCCCTTTCCTCTCGGGCACCCCGGCCTACCATATATTCTTAGATTTGTTGCTTACAATAGGATCTTAGCTCCATTATATATGTGGTACTCTTTTTATTGTATTTTGTGTACCTTAATGTTTTTGGGGTCTAATGGGTAGACTGATTATCGCAGGACTAGGTTTATATGATTTACGTGATTTGACACTTGGTCTACTGGAAAAGCTTAAGGAAGCTGATAGGGTTTTCATTGAGTCATATACAAGTGTCATACCTAATTTTAACATTAAGAAGCTTGAAAAACTTATTCAAAGAAAAATTAAAATTGTTAGGAGATATGATCTTGAAGAACTTAGTGGTGGTGAAGTTTTAGAGGCAGCTAAGAAGGGTATAGCAGTTCTGTTGGTTCCCGGCAATCCTTTTGTAGCCACAACACACATAAGTTTAGTTATAGAAGCTTCTTCCAGAGGTATTGATGTTGAAATACTTCCAGCTGCCAGCGTTCTAGGAGGCATCATTATAGCAACTGGTTTACAGGTTTACAAGTTTGGTAAGATTGCAACACTAGTCTTTCCCAACGAGGAGCTTGGTTTTTATCCATTTTCTACATATAGGACTATTATGGAGAACTTACGTAGGGGGCTTCATACCTTACTCTTACTGGATTTAAAGGTTGATGAGGGTATTATTATGGGGATACAAGAAGCTATCTCGGTGCTTGAAATATTGGAGAACAGAATAGGAGAGAACATAATAAATAGTGATACAGTGCTGATTGGTGTAGCCCGCGCCACTAGTCCCGATCAAATGGTCTATGCAGGGAGGATGGATGAGCTTAGAAAGATCGAATGGGGAGATCCACCTTTCTCGATAATTATACCGGGAATATTACATCCCTCTGAAATCGATTTCTTAGTTAAATGTTATAACGCTAACCGTGAGGTGCTTGAAAAATGGAATCTGGATGTAAAGAGAAAGTTCATATCTATATAGAAAATGTAAAAGGTGTTCTTAAGCAGCTTAAAGAGTATCTCTATTCAGAGAAAGGTACTAGGAGGAACGTCAGAGATATTATATCTTTAGCTGATGCTTATCTAAGAGATGCAAAATACTATTTAACTAAAGGTGATATATGTACAGCATTAGCCTGTATATCATATTCTGAAGGCCTTCTTGATGCGATACGCTATATTGGTATGATAAACTTCGAGTGGCCTAAACACAGGATGAAACCTCGTAGAAAGGTATTGGTTGGAGGAGTATTCGACATATTACACATAGGGCATCTATATTTTCTTAAAAAAGCTAGCGAGTTAGGTAATGTTACCGTGGTCGTTGCTAGAGATAGTACCGTGAGAAGCCTTAAAAAGAGGGAACCAATAATTCCCGAGAAACAGCGAGTAGAGATTATAAAAGCATTAAAATTTGTAGATGAAGCAATTCTGGGAGAGGAGCCTCTCAATATTAGGAAAATATTGAAAAAAGTTAAACCGAACATTATTGTTCTAGGACCGGATCAAGATTATCTAAAAAGTATGATAGAAACTGCTGCTAAAGATCTTGGGTTAAGTGTAGAGATAACAGTTATTGCAGAGAGGGTATATGATAATCAACTTGCATCAACTTCATCAATAATATCTAAGATAGTTAAACAGTATTCTCACAAAGAGCAGCTTTCTGATTGTTAGCTAATATATGTGCCTGTCGTATAGGTTCTGGTAGCTTATATGAGGGTTTAGTAAAAGCCTTAGTCAAACGTATAGCGGTTTCAAGAGTGATTTTATGGCCTACACTTACATATATGGGTTTCTTAGATCTACCTGTTTTTAATGCATACCCAACTACCTCAGAGTTCAAGAAGATAGGTGCTTTATCTCCATACCATTCACCAACTTTCCCGCAAAGCAGTTTCTTAGCAATACCTATAGTTGGTTTATCCACTATAACACCTAAGTGACATGCAAACCCTGCTTTGAAGGGATGTAATTTACCATTTCCATCTACAAAGAGTATATCATAATCTCCTACATGCTTTAAAGCTACGTACGATGGATATACCTCTCTAAATGCCAATAATGTTGGAATGTATGGAAATTTTATATCTACTATTATAGCCTCCTTTCTCACTAATTTGAGGGAAGGATATTCAATAACTACTGCTGCAGCTATGGCTATATTATCTAAGAAGGCTAAATCAACCCCTGCAGCATAGCATATATGTGGTGGTAAAATATCTTCTTCTAAAACTCTTTCCGAAATGAGACGTTGAGCTAGTCTAGCTCTGGCGATAGAAAATTTTTTCGGCACTTTATATGCTGTTCTTCTTTTAGGCATTTTCTCACCTTACATTGTATAGCTCTCCAATAAACGTTCGAGCTTCATGCTTCGTTCAAAATATAGTATATCTTTTCTAGTATTTTCTATCAAGTTTCTAGCAGTATCCACTTTTCTTCTTAGACCGGGTGTGAGAGCCTCAGGTAAAGAGATAGCTACAAGTAGCGAATATATGTATTCCATTAACTTAAGTGTTTTCCAGGAGTCTTCAAACCTACCGTTCCTTATAAGATCAAGTACATATCTCCTAAGTTCTCCAATAAAGTCTCCAAGCCCCAAGAGATATGCGGCAGGCTCTACTTTTAATGATTCAAAACTTGGCAGTCTTCCATTGGAAACATATTGAAGTAAGCAACATGATTCAACGAATTCTGTCTGCGCAGATATAACTGAGCCAGAATAATACAGATCTGGGTGTTCAACCTTATATTCAAATATGGTCTCAATTATTTTATTGGTTTTCTCAAGATTTTTTCGTGCTTCTTCTAGATTTCCGGCATGGATACTAAATACTACTCTTCTACATACTCTAATGACTTCTCTTACGAGCTTCAATAGTTCTTCTCTAGCATTATCTTTTCCCTCAAGATATTTTAATACATTTTTAACACTATCTTCTATTGTTTGCAAATTATTCATAGGGTTAGATATGCAGAGAAATATTAAATCTATTGCCGTGATCTCCTGGAGGCTGGGAACATGGAGGAACGTGTATATGAGAAATATCTAAAAGCTGGAGAAATAGCTAGAAATGCTCTAAAAATTGCATTAGATATTGTTGAAGAAGATTATCCTCTATTGAAAATTGCTGAAAAGATAGAAGAGTATATAATCTCTCGAGGAGCCAAGCCAGCATTTCCCGTCAATATATCTATAAACCATATTGCTGCTCATTTTTCCCCACCAATGGATAATGAAGAAACTATACCCCGAGGTGGCGTCGTGAAAATAGATGTAGGAGTCCATGTACAGGGATATATAGCGGATTCTGCATTAACGATATCCTTTGATAGAAAATGGGACAAACTTATTCTAGCTTCGAAAGAAGCGCTTAGAGAAGCTATAGAGATTTTAAGAGACGGAATATCCATGAATGATGTAGGGAAAGTAATTAGTAAAACAATAAAGGAATATGGTCTTAAGCCTATAGTTAATCTATCAGGACACATGATAGACAAGTACAGCCTTCATGCTGGTAAAAACGTGCCTAACGTACCTTCACTGGAACATAAGTTTAAAAAAATGAGAAAAGATGAGGTTTATGCAATAGAGCCTTTTGCTACAAATGGTAGAGGCTACGTTATTGATAATGGCCCTAGCCATATTTATAGGGTTGTCTCAACTAAGAGGATAAAAAGGGAGAGGAAACTAAGTGATACGTTGCGTGATTTATGGAGGGAATTTTATACTCTACCATTTTCGGAGAGATGGGTGATAAAGTACAGTTTGTGCGACTATAATAGTCTACAGCGTTTAGTTAATCTAAGGAGGATCTACCATTATCCTATGCTTGTAGAATCTGGAAGAGGATATGTATCGCAATTTGAAGATACTGTTATTATTAGGAGGAGAGAAGCAATCCCTGTAGTAGGGGTGCTAGATTTATTATAAATAAATTAATTATTAATTAGAAGAACTAGAAAATAAAATATAGTGTAATGAAAATGAAATATTATAATTTTTATTTATTTTATTTAACAATTATTATATTGCTAGTTTTCTGCTAGCAATATAATAGAGTAAAGGTAATGAGAGCAGAGCCGTGGTTTTCCCTGTTTCTGTAAGACTATAGATAGTTCTTAAAGGTGGCCCAGAAATCACTGTTCTCCTGATAAGGCCTAACCTGGATAAACTTTTTAACTTTGTGGAGAGACTGCGTGAACTAGCACCAGTCAACTTTTTTAATTCGTTAAAACTCAGCGGCCCCTTTATTAATAGTGAGTACAGTATTTCAAGTACCCATCTTTGTGAAAGTAAAGAGAAGCTTGGATCTAAGATTACTAGGAGATTCTTTACATCATTGAAGCTTATTTCTCCTTTCTCGAGAATTTCTTTCAGGGTATCTTCTATGCCTCTTAGCGTATGTATTATTCTCTTCTCAATTTCTTCTGAGATTTCTTGACTTAAGATTACTGGTTTATCACTAGATGTCATGTTTTTCACTTCAAACTTTATTAATTAGACCTGCTTTATTTTTGTTACTGGGTTTAAAATTTCAACCAGGAACTTGTATAGCTCTTTAGGTGGGGGAGATGAAATATGATGCTATAGTTATCGGAGCTGGGCCAGCGGGTTTAATTTTTGCCAGATACTTAGGTGAAGCTGGCTTCAAAGTTGCCATAGTGGAGAAAAACAATGAATTAGCAGTAAAGCCTTGTGGAGAAGGTATTAGCTCTAGAGTAATTGAAACAGCGGAAATATCAAGAAGTGAGGTCTATCGTTTCTTATCGAGGGAGATAAAAAGAGCATATATATTTGCACCTAATGGAAAGAGACTCACGGTGGAGGAATCTGGGCGAACCATGGGATACATTATTGATAAAAGAAATTTTCTGAAAGTATTGAGTGAGTATGCAGTCTCTTCCGGGGTAGAAATATATATATCTGAGCCAGCAAAGAATTTTTCTCGCAAGAATAACACCTTGAATGTATACACAAGGAGTCACGTCTTTAAAACAAGACTCTTAATCGGAGCAGATGGTTATCTATCAGTGGTAGCTAAAAAAATGGGATTAGAGAAAAGGGGGGAGAGAAGAGTTATTCCATCAATACAATACGTTATGTCCAATGTAGAATTAGATGATTATGAAGCTACATACTTCTTTACTGGAAATAATGTAGCTCCTTTAGGATATGCGTGGATATTCCCTAAAGATGGGAAGATAGCAAATGTTGGCTTAGGCGTACAGAAAGTTTCACCTAGAACTTATCTTAATAAGTTCATTAGGGATAATAGAAAATACTTCTCCAAGTCCCAACCAATAGAGTTTAAGGGAGCAGCTGTAACTATAAGTGGTGTACTCGAGAAAATAGTAGATGATAATGTAATGCTTATCGGTGAAGCAGCTGGTCAAGTAATTCCCCTTACGGGGGGCGGAATACATACATCTATTGCTGGAGGAAAAATAGCTGCAGAGATTGCTATAAAAGCTTTAGAAGAGGATGATCTATCTAAGGAAAAACTTAGCATGTATAAGAGGAAATATGATTTATATTGGGGCAAACGAATCAGGGACAGCTTAAAGGGTCTTAGAGCTATTGAGAAACTAAGTGACGAGGAACTAAATGCCCTAGCTGAGATCTTATCCCCACAAGATATAGTTAACCTAGCGAATGGAGAGAAAATATCAGAGATAGCAAAGAAAATATTAAAACACCCTATTTTAAGTATCAAGTTGGCGAGGAAATTATTGATATAGTCAACACCTAAAAGCATATGTGACAAATTTTTTACTTTTTATAAGAAAAATATATTAATTAAAGCCCCTAAACAAATTATGGCCCCCGGTCATAGCCGCTGGGCCACGCCCGGTCTCGTCAGATCCCGGAAGCTAAGCCAGCGGCGCCGTGAGGAGTACTGGGGTCGGAATGCCCCGGGAAACTCTGGTGCCGGGGGCTATTGTTTATTTATTCTCCTATAC
>JALURH010000025.1 GCA_027017025.1 Thermofilaceae archaeon | reverse complement strand
CTTATTATCTGAGCTATATCAGTTAGAGCATCATAGAGTTCTCTTCTCAATCTATCTTTTTCCTCATCAACATATGCTAAAACTCTTTTGGGTTCATCATAGAACCATTGTGGAATAACAAACTTTTTAGATGCATATTTAAGCTTTATTTTATCAACAGCCTCTATGAGCTCTTTATCATATACTAGCACTAACATATAGAGATCATCTATCTCTATGGGCTTTACGAGAACACCCATCTTCTTAAATACTTCTATTACATCATGTAGTTTTTCACCATCAACACATAAATTGTCAAACTTAATTTTCAGAGCCTCGTGGGTAAATTGATTAGGCGAGATACCTATTTCCGAGAGCTTATCTACGAGTCTCTCCAATTTTTCGAGGTTGCGATATCTCTTAACTATCTCCTCAACTCTCCTCCTGTAGTCATCATCCTCTCTAAGTATTCGTTTAACAGCACTCATAGCTTCATCCAGATGGATTGTAGCTGGCGATATACGTTCTTCAAGTATATCTTTCAAAAGCCTCGGCATCATATGTACTAACTCCGTTTCTCCAGCCTTTAGAGCAACATTCCCGATTCTTGAAAGAGCGTCCACAAGCATCAATTCATACCTTGCTGGTACAGCAACCCTAAATCTAGAGATCCTCTCGGGTAGTAGTACCATTACGAGACACCCAGTTAATACGGAGTGGTGACCTATATAAATTAAAGCGGAGATCCTTAAATAAGTGGATCATGGTGATTTAATGAAGGGTCTTGTTGCAATAGGGACAAGTGGAGGCATAGAAATACTCAATATGCTGGGTTTTGAGGTAATAATGGTTCCAGAGACCCTAACCAAGGATAAAGCCAGAGATATCACTGGTCGAATACTAACCTCAAGAATCACTATCATCGAAGAAGAGATCTATAAAGCCCTTAAAAATGATCTGAAGCAACTCTTAGCCCTATCGAAAAAACCTCCTCTATTAGTAGTTATACCTTCGCCAGAAAAAGGTGAAACATATAGGCTTGAAGAGCTTTATAACATGATATCGCGTGCGGTGGGTGTTCAGCTGAAATGGAGGAGGTAAACATTTCTGTGATTTTAGAGGAAGAAAGAAAAGCTAGGAAACTAGTTAGCGATGCCGAGAAAAAGGCTGAAGAGATCTTAGCTAGAGCTCGCAAAGAGGCTGAAGAGATCTTAGCTAGAGCACATAAGGTTGAGGACGATGAAGCTTTAAAAAGTCTTATTGAGAAGGAGAGAAGAAAAATGGAGAAGGAAGTAGAGGATTTAGAGAGAGAGTACGCTGAGAAACTTGAGGGACTGAATAAACTACTTAATCATAGATACAAGGATACGCTAGAGAAGCTAATTTCTACTCTACTTGGTGAAGATTATGGAGGAGAATAAGGACTTTATAGAGATGATTGTAGGCGAGATTAGGAGTGCTGCTAAGGAGGAGGTAGAGCGTATATTGAGGGAGGCTAGGAGGGAAGCTGAAAGAATAGTGGAAGAGGCTAGGGAGAGGGCGAAGGCTATACGGGAGGAAAACATACGTAAAATGCTTCATGAATACAGGGTTAGGCTACGTCGCGAGATAGCTCCTAGAAAACTAGAGATCAGAAATCGTTTCCTGATGGAGAGACACAAAATGCTTACAGATTTCTTTGAGAAAGTATCCAGGGAGGCGATCTCAATTCTCCGATCTAATGAAGAGCTTTATTCTAGGTTTATCCTAAAAAGCATCACTGAAATTATAGAATCTATAAAAACGGATCACATCATTATACATCCATGTAGCGTTGACCAAGAAATAGTTGCAAAGGTGTTACCAAAAGTTATTGAAGAATATAGATCTAAAGGGAGGGTAATAAAGCTTGAGATAGGTGCACCAATTGACTGCAGAGGTGGACTAGTAGGAGAAAGCGCTGATGGTAGAGAGTATTTTAATGCAACATTGGAGTCTAAACTCATACAAATTAGAAATGAGATATTTACTAACATCCTGGTTAGTCTTGAAAGCTAATTCTCTATTCCTTTGTGGAGACAACTTCTTATTTTGAATCTTTTATTGCCTCAAAGAAACGTTATAAGTCTAAACGGAGAATATGGTCCCTAAGTGTTCTCTATGTTTACAGGATAAATTTTTCTAAACATTTATACATTATCTCGTAGGCTCTATCTAGCTCATTTTCTTCAATCTCATTTTTTATATCATCTATATTCGCTAAACCTTCCTGAAGTCTCTCGTTTAAAGTAACAAGTCTCTCTATAAGTTTTCCTATATACGTCTTTACGTCTCTGTTAGATAATATATATTCTATAAACTCCTTGTCTTCACGGATAATACTCTTATAATGAATTGAAAGATACCTAAAAGTCGTACCCATAAGATCCTCTACAAGCTTGGTATCCAGCGATATCGTGAGGCTTGCAAGCGATACCCCTATAGCATAAGATATGCCTATAGTAAATGCTATAATCCTATCATGTACTCTAAAGTCTACGATCCTAACCTTAAAACCAAGATTCTGAAAGAAATCAGCGATGATGATTGAGTCTCCTTCTCTACCCGGAATAGGTACTATAATTACTGAATATTTGTTAACAGATTCAGCTCTAGGACCGAAAAGCGGATGTACTGACGATACTTTACACCTCCTGGGAAATGTTTTGTATAACTCTACTATATCGCCCTTAAAGGTAGTTATATCGAACACCACTTTATTCTCCAAGTCTTCTTCCATGAGTACATGTTTGACCCTCTTAATAATATGTGGCACAGTTCTGGGGAGAACAGAAATTATGATTACATCACTTTTCTTTACAAGGACTTCTAGGCTTTCATGAACTCCTACGTTAAGCCTGGATGCTAATTCTTTAGCTTTTACTTCATTTTTATCATATATCCCTACGATGTATCCCTTAGATGATAATAAATTAGCGAACCATCTACCCATTTTCCCTGCTCCGCCTATGATTCCGATCCTAAACATTTACTCAACAACCTCACTCAACTTTTTCGCTCCCTCAATAATCTTTTTCTCCGGACATACTAGAGATATTCTAATATAGTTATAGTAGCTGTCACCAAACGCTATACCTGGGAACACTCCAACTCCTCGGTACATGAGCTTATAAGCTAGGTCTACTCCCGAGGTGTTACTATTCTTTGCTCTAAGAAATACATAGAAGGCTCCAGATGGAGTTACATAATCATATTTTCTTGGATCAATATTTTTCTTGAAGATCTCAATTCTTCTCCTGAAGATTTCTCTCAGCTGTTTAACGATTATATCTTTCAATTCTAGAGCTTTGATTGCTGCTTTTTGAGCGAAGACGGGTGTTGACGTATATACTGCTTGTATGAATTTCTCGACTGCCTCTATGAGTCTCCTGTCTCCGATGGCGTATCCTAGTCTAAGCCCCGGCATTGAGAATGTTTTTGAAAAACTATATACCGATATTGTATTCTCCAGGTTACATTCGATTATCGTGAAATCGCTTCCATCGTATATGAGGTCTCTATAGATTTCGTCTGATACTATAGTTAGTTTCCTCTCAGAGGCTATATCAAGGAGTTCCCTCACTTTATCCTTCAAGAGTGTAACCCCTGTTGGATTATTCGGGTAATTTATGAGTAATGTATCAACCTTCTCGTTGATGAGACCAAATGCTGGTTGCCAGAAATCCTCCAGCCTAGTCTCTAAAATGCTATATGGTTTCCTGAAAAACTCTATGGCAAACAAGTATCCAGGCCAGTAAGGAGCTATGAGCCCAATCCGTTTAGCCTTGTACACCATAGCTGCTACTCCAAATTTTGCTCCAGGAATTACAACTACTTCGTTGATATCCACTTTATGGATTTCCGCTATTTTTTCTCTGAGTTCGCTAATACCCCTATATGATGTATATTCTAGTCTGTGAACCTCGTTTCTCAGGACTTTGAGAAGTTCTGGATGTGGTGGTATATCTACTTGACCTGCATCCATCCTAATAGGTACATTTAGTCTATTTAATCTGTTGAAGAAATCGTATATGTTAAACTTGACCACGACGGACAGCCTCTTGAGTCTCTTTACATAATTTAATAATTTCCCTGAAAACTTCTTTAAATTCTCCGGCTCTCTGAATTACAAGTTCCTCTCTATAGTGATCTTCAATAGGTAACCCCAGCTCTAACTTACGCTTTGCAATATCTCTGCAGACTTTCATCCTCTCTTCCAGAAGTTTGATAATCTCAAAATCAATTTTGTCTATACGTTTCCTTAACTCCCTTAATGTAGGTCTCTCCACGACAACCACCTTAACAGGTGATCTGCGAGAACTATTGAGGTAACAGCTTCGACTACGGGGGTGCCTCTAATAGCTATACAGGGATCATGGCGTCCTCCACCTATAATCGTTACTGGTTTTCCAGTACTTAGGTCTACAGATTTCTGTGGCTTCCGTATCGTTGGCGTAGGCTTAAACGCAACTCTGAATATAATAGGCATACCGTTACTTATACCTCCATTTATGCCTCCTGCATTATTAGTACTCGTAACAACCTTGCCATTCTTAACGATCCATTCATCATTAGCTTCACTTCCATACATATCCGCTAGTTTAAACCCTGCTCCAAACTCTACGCCCTTAATCCCCGGTATGGCAAAAAGGGCTTTAGCTAAGTCACCATCCAAAGTATCTATGGGAGGTTCACCGAGACCCGGAGGAACATTGTAAACTACTGTTTCCACAATACCCCCTACACTATCACCCTCCTCTATAACTTTAGAGAGATATTCTTCCATCGCTTTAGAAGCCTTATTATCAGGGCATTTAATAGGGCTTTTATCTATGGCGTTACGTAAAGTCTCTTTACTTGATATATTTATTGAAGCTGCTATAGGACCTATTCTTACTACATAAGAGTAAACCTCGATATTGAACTTACTAAGGAAAATCTTAGCTATAGCTCCTGCTGCAACAAAGCCTGCCGTTATTCTGCCTGAGAAGATTCCTCCACCCCTATAATCATTGAATCCGAAGTACTTGACCTTAGCGGTGTAGTCTGCATGTCCAGGTCTCGGAATATTTTTTATTTTTTCATAGAAGCTTGAATTAATATCCCTATTAGGTATGAATATTACGATAGGAGCACCGGTAGTATAATTATTGAAAACTCCACTCAAGATCCTCGCTTTATCCTCCTCTATTCTAGGTGAGGTATAAGGGATACCTGGCTTCCTCCTACTAAGCTCTCTGTTAAGAACTTCCTCATCCACCTTTATGCCAGGGGGACACCCCTCAATTAATACTCCAATGCCAAGTCCGTGGCTCTCACCAAAAATTGAAACTCTAAACATGTGTCCTAACATTTACCTGCTATCACCTCAAACTTTACTCCTAAACTTTTAAGGTGATTGAGGAACTGTGGATAAGAATCCGAGACCCTACCAAAGCCTTGTATTTCAATAGGTTTGTCAGCTACAAGAGCAGCTATAGCGAATGCCATAGCTATTCTATGGTCATTAAATGAGTATAATTTTGCGCCTCTAAACCTATTACTACCTTTAATAATGATCTCTCCTTTCTCTTGGACTTTAGCGTCAACGCCTAGTTGCCTTAGGTTTCTACATATCGATTCTAACCTATTAGATTCCTTAAACACTAAGTGTTCCACATTATATATCCTAGTGGTACCTTTAGCATATGCTCCTAAAATAGCTATCACTGGTACGAGGTCTGGAGTGTTCACACAATCTACTTCAATGCTCTCCAGGGTGCCACTAGACTCTACTTCCACATAGCTCTCTGTAGCTCTAACTCTAGCTCCCATTTCTCTCAATACTTTAAGGATAAATCTATCTCCCTGTACATCGTCAGCATAAAGTCCCTCAACTTTTACCTTACCCCTTAGCGCTCCCGCCGCTAAGATAAAAGCCGCTGAGGAGTAGTCTCCAGGGATAGCGATTTTCGTAGGCTTATACCCCGTTTCATACACCTTGAAGAATTTGTAGCCTTCACGTTCGTACTGTGCTCCAAATGCCTCCATAACCTTTAGAGTAATATCTATGTATGGTGCTGACTTTAAGTGACCATAAGTTTCGATTGTAAGTCCTATCATAGGTGCTATTATTAGTAGAGCGCTTACGAACTGTGAGCTTATAGACGCGTCAATCCCTACACTATTACATATTGGTTTCTGGAAACCCTGTATAGCTAGCGGTGGTTTGCCATCTCTTGAAAGGATCTTAGCGCCAAGGGAGTTTAAGGCAGTTATTAATGGCTTCATAGGTCTTCTATTTAAGGCT
>JALURH010000024.1 GCA_027017025.1 Thermofilaceae archaeon | reverse complement strand
AGAAAGCTGTAAAGAAGTTTAGGGGCGTTTCCTTTGAGCAAGCAAAAAAGGATTTCGAGGATATTGCATTTAAAATAAATAGCCTCTTAGCATCCGATGTTTGCCCAATAACCTATCTGGGTTTTGAACGGCTCGATCCACTAAGTATGGAGGTGTCTGCTCCCTACAGGGTTGATCTAGCAGTAACCTATAGGTGTAACAATAGGTGTGTACACTGCTATAGTTCCTCCCCAAGGAGGATAGAGGAACTTAAGACGAGAGAATGGTTCAAGGTTATAAAGAAGCTCTACGATGTTGGTGTACCAAACCTACTCTTTACTGGCGGTGAACCTACGCTGCGGGATGATCTACCTGAGTTGATAAGGTATGCTGAGAAACTAGGTATAGTTACTGGTCTGGTAACCAATGGGAGGAGACTTAGCGACAAAAAGTACTTGGATAGCCTAGTTAGAGCTGGACTGGATTATGTGCAGGTCACTTTAGAGAGTAATAGGCCGGGTGTGCACGATAATATAACTATGGTTGAAGGTAGTTGGGCCGAGACAGTTGAGGGTATCAGGAATGTTTTGGCTACAGATCTTTTCTTGGACGTAAATATGACACTCAATAGATTTAATGTAGACCATGTAGACGAGTACGTTGATTTCCTCTACGAGCTTGGTGTCGAGAACTTTAGTGCAAATAGACTCATATACTCCGGTAAGGGGCTTGAGGTACGTAGGTGGTTTGAACCCTCCTTTGAGGAGACAAGGGAGGCTCTGGAAATAATGGTTGATAAAGCCTATGAGTATGGTATGCGCTTCAGGTGGTATGGTGTCACAAGGTACTGTGAATTAAATCCACTTGAGCTAGAGCTTGAATTAAAGTTCTGTAGCGCATGTAGTATAACCCTAGCTGTAGAGCCTAACGGCTCGGTGCTACCCTGCCAGAGCTACTATCAACCCCTAGGTAATATCCTGAGAGACAGTTGGGATAAAATATGGGGTAACCCCCTATGTGTAGAGATAAGGAAGAGGAGGTACGCAGAGGCGTGTGCTAGCTGCCCACTCTTCAATGCATGCGGCGGGGGCTGCCCACTTGAGGCAAAAATTAGACCATATAGGATGCCAGCAAACACTGTTTAACTATAGTGTTTTCTGGGGGTAAATTCGATCCCTCCTGTCTCTCACGGTTATTCCCCTAATTTCTCCCTAAGAATCTGCGCTAGTTTCTCCCTAAACTCTAGAACAGAGTACTGGGCAGTTATAACACCATCATCTACTACAACCATATTGTCCGATACCCTAGCTCCAGCCTCCCTAAGTAACCCCATTATTGAGGGGTGGCCGGTAGCTTCTAACCCATCTAGGATGTCTGCCTCAATTAATACTAGTGGGCCATGACATACAGCCGCTATAACTACATTCCCCTCTTTAGCTTCTCTCAGGAAGTTGAAGAGTTGCTCCCTACGTTCATCTTTAAGCAGTGCTCGTGGATTACCGCCTCCGGGAATATATATGAGGTGGAATTCGCTGGGGTCAAGTGTCCCCAGGGTGAAATCCGGCGTATAGAGGTAGCCTTCATCACTCTTTATAGGTGTAGGCTCGTAGTATGCAAGAAATATTTCTGCACCTTTACTCCTAAGGTATGTCTCAACGGAGCTGTATTCGTCTTCGCTGAAGCCGGGTGCTATGATTACTAGAATCTTAGCTCCCCTAAGTGTTTCCCTAGCTCCCCTTTTCTCCCTCAGGGATGTTCCCAAGAGAACTAGTATTGAAAGAAGTATTACGAGTATAGTTATGGTTTTCTTCAAGGGAAGGCACCTCAAGTGGCTTAATTTATTAGCAGAACCTAAGTTAATAAATATTATTATGTCTACATGGAGTAGCTAAGAGTTTCTAGAAATTTTTCTTTCCATCTTTAATTATTGTAACAAATATAGCCTAAACTTAAGTAATAATTTATGTGAAGCTGGGTTTAAATAAGCAGAGGATAGCTACGTTACTCGCTGCTTTATCTCTGCTAGTATTATTATCTATCATTGTTATTAAGTATAGTTGGGTTAGGAGAACAGTAGATAGGGGTGTAGAATTTATGGAGGAGGAAATATTTCTCCCCCCGCCGAAGCTAGAGGGCAAGATGAGTCTAGAGGAGGCTATTGCTAGGCGTAGGAGTGTAAGGAAGTACCTAGATGTTCCCCTAACTATAGAGCAGGTTGCACAAATAGTTTGGGCTGCTCAGGGTATAACTGACACTAGGTATAGGTTTAGGGCTGCTCCATCTGCTGGAGCAACGTATCCGCTTGAGCTATACGTTGTAGTGGGTGAGAAGGGAGTTAGGTTGCCTGAGGGAGGGTTTATTGAAGCCGGTATATATAGATATAATGTATATAGGCACTCGCTCATACTAGTCAAGAAGGGGGATATTAGGGGTGAGCTCTCCGAGGCTTCTCTAGGCCAACCGTGGGTAGAGGAGGCTCCGGTTGTGATCGTTATAACCGCTATATATGAGAGAACTACGGCTAGATACGGGAGTAGAGGTGTAAGGTATGTCCATATGGAGGTTGGCCATGTAGGCCAGAACATCTATCTACAGACTGTAGCTTTGGGTCTAGGTACGGTTGCCGTAGGGGCATTTGACGATAACAGTGTTCGCGAGGTTATTAATGCACCTCCTGAGGAAAAACCCCTCTACATTATGCCAATTGGTGTTGTAGAGGAGCTACATGAAATCTCTCTAGATGAGCTAATGGGTTTCTACGAAACATACCGGAGAAAGGATTAAATAGGTGGAGCCTAGGTTAACCCTCTACTATATCCCTATTAATGCAATAAACCTAGTGATACTTCCAGCGGAGGGGGGATATATTAAGCCGAGTCTTTCGTATAGCTGGCTTGAAAATATTTCTGAAATAAATGCTATAATAATGCTCTTTGTATAGTCAAGTCCATAGATGTCCCTAATTAGTAGAGTATTATATATTATGTGCCAAGTAACGGCAAATACATCTATAAGGATAATGCTTTCCACAGGGAATCTTAGCTTAACTGCAGTTAACTGTAGTAGTGGATAGAATATGTAGGGAGTAAGGATATAATTGTACTTTATAGCTATTTCTCTCCACTTCCTCGGGGTTAAACCATATATAATATATGTTGAAGCAATATCTAGGATGAGAGGAGCAATATACCCCATAAATAATCCTAGAGGAGACCTCACTATATAGGCAGCCAAAAAATATAGAACTATTATCGCCGCAGAAACGTGGAGAGAAAATATGTCTCTAAGAGCCGCAACTGGGTTAACGAATATAGTTAATATATCGAGGAGCCACCTATAGGATACTTTGTGTTGGGTATGAGGCAACCTGCCCTCAGTAAATAGCAGGATACTGTATGCTTTTTCGCCAAGCCTAGTTAACCTATATAAACCGCTACTATCTTTCTCCACAATTTTCCCTAGCTTACCTAGGTGATAATTCAGCACACCTGTCTCAATACCTAATTGCTCAAGAATTACCGTATATTGCTGGGGACCATGTTCCCCTAGTATCCTAATTATCTTTCTCCTCGTCTCGTGGCTTAAAGCGTCGAAGAGAAGCTGCTCCTCAGCCAACTCAATCACGCTTGATATCTATCCCACCTATATTCACCTTAACAGATATAGTTACCTTAGCCCCCTCTTTGTAGATATCTGGTGTATAAGCCACAAACTTGTTACTATTCTCCTCTATAACGATAAACTCCCCATATGTATCTATACTCCCAATATTCAGCGAAGCATATACATTGTATCCAGCTTTACCGCCTAATCTAATATTCACGTTACCAATATTGGTGCTTACATTAATACTACCATTCTTTCTCCCCAGAATATCTAGGTCTATACTACCCGTATTCACCCTGATTTCCGCGCTAGAAGCATCGATACCAGAGTATACTGAGCCAACGTTTACCTCTATGCTAGCACTACTTGCAGATACATTCTCTACTTGTACCCTCCCAGTAGATAAGTGTATTAGTAGTGACTCCGCAGAAACCTCCTTAATTATTATGGAGCCAGCCCCAGCTCTAAGGTTTAAATCAAGCTTTTTCTCCTCCGGGATAGCTACTTCAATAATTGTAGCCCCTATCCGGGGGGAACAATACTTGGGATCCCTTATCTCCACATTTAGTATACCATTATAATCCTGCCTGTGGAGTAGAGGTTTACAGTAACCAGTTATATTATCCCTTATATAGACCCTAACTAGGTACTTATCTGAGTCCCAAGAATGTATATTTACGTCAACTTTCCCCACATCAATACTGATTTTTAGTTCCCCTACATTCTCCTCTAAACTATAAACTAGGTATTTCTTGGCAGGGTATAGTGGGTGTATCCAAACCAGGGATAATGCTAGGAAAACTATAGTTAACCACGCGAAAACATGTATAGCTACTGAAACAAAGTGGAGGATTAGAGTTAGCCGGCTGCCAACGAAACGCATAGCTAAACTCAATATAATGATTATTGATCCAAGAGAGATTACGAGTAGTGGTGGATGAATATACGCAAATATATCTATATAAGATACTACGAGGAAAAATATACCTATTGTTATTAATGCTATACCTACTTCAACTAGTTCTTTCCTCAATCCTCCTCTCCCTTCGTTTAGCTAACCCCACAATTATGACTTCTATCCCAATAAATATTAGGAACAACGCTATTGCCTCCATAAGGTTAATGTATCCTTTCTCCCAAAGCAACCAGAGTAGCCCTAACACAATGAGGGTAAATCCTCGCTTAAAGTTATCTGCCCAATCACTCACTTTTCTCACCCAGGAATATCCCTAAGATAACTAGGAATACTCCAGCCAGTATTACATGCATCTGCCAAGGTATCCTAACATATTCGCCTAGAAGTAGGTAAACCCCAAGTGCAGTAAGTAGGACCCCAGCTATTATGAGTACTGTTTCCCCTCCTCTAAGCTCCCCTATCTTCTCCCTGATTTCCTCTGGGGACGCAGGTTTCTTCCCAGAAAGCTTATAGTGTATAGATACTATGAGGAGAGTTAAGATAATTGTATCAACTGGAGTAGGCCATAAAGCCCACGCAGCAACACCTACTAGGAATGCTATTGCTGGATCAGCAAGCTTCTGCTCTAGCATATCCCCTAAGCCCGCTAAGATATCAGTTATCTCCTCCAACATGTTTTACACATCTAAAGTTAGTTTCTTCTCTATAAAATAGGCTATTGAATAGAAATATCGTGAATAGATGTCTACATGTCTAGTCCAGTATCTGTAATATCTCTAGCTACGTAAATAACGGGGTTTTTGGAGCAAAAAGTGGTTTTAGTAAGGCTACCAGTAGAGTAACCCGATACTAGAATTATAAATCGCTTATATCTATTTTCGCTACCAAGGGGCACAGTGGATCAGGCGCTTTTAGGCTCTTTTCTTCAAGGTATGCTCTCGCAAAACAGCCTCCCCTACAGTAGCTTGCTAACCTACATCTCTCACAGACTGGAGGTAATGGTTGTGGGTCAGTTACTGTCTTCACTAATAGGTGTTTCTCGAATTCTTCTAGGGCTCTGCTTAAACCTTTCCCAGGTATGTTTGTGACAACTATATCTAATACGTCGCATAGTAGTATCCTCCCAGCTGGGTCTATATCAGCTACATCAACTAACCTACATGACCAGGAAGATATGTACTTAGATTTGGTAACGATGGGAGCGAAGGGTGTACACCAAAGTGAGACATATAGTGTTAGTTCCTCGGCTTTAGCTGAGGCTTGTTCTATAGCCTCAATGTATTCGCTCGCTGTAACCGCTAATTCTTTTCCCCTAGCTAAGCCGGATTTCATGACAGGGATTAGTGCAGCTCTATCGAGACCTAAACCATATATGAATTCAAGGTATTCACTAACTTTCCAGTAGTTGTATCTATGTACAGCCATAACGGTTGAGAACCTTACACCCTCCCTCTGCAGTAAATCTATACTAGATAAGACCTTATCCCAAGTCCCTCTCCCCCTAAGGAACTCATGAGTCTCCCTATTTGGTCCATCAAGGCTGAGGATAACCCGTATATCTAGTTTAGCTAGCTCCCTAGCTACCTTAGAGTTTAGGGCAAAACCGTTGGTAACAGTACTTACGCTTATATCGTATTCGTAGCACCTTTTAGCTAGTTTAAAGAAATGTGGATGTATAAGTGGTTCTCCACCGCTAAAACCTATGTGTTTAATACCTAGGTCATATGCTTCATTAATTATCCTTATCTTCTCCTCTAGGCTGAGTTCAGCAAGGGGAGCTAGCCTAGGTTTAACGTAGCAGTGGCTACAGC
>JALURH010000023.1 GCA_027017025.1 Thermofilaceae archaeon | reverse complement strand
GCCTAGGTTCCACAGTACACTGATAATTTCGCTAGGAATAATTACATGTAATAGCTAATAATAACGCACTGGAAAGATTTTATATGGTGAGATTTATTGTATTGTTCAAGCTGTGTTTAATAGAGGTGACGAAATGGTAGACAAAGTAAAGGTATTTAAGGTTGTAGGTCAAATGAGACTAAGTAACGGTGAGGCCCGAAAATTTTCTATAGAGGTAACTGCTTTGAAAAGGGATCACGCTCTTGAAAAAGTATACAGTTGGCTAGGCTCAAGGCATAAAGTCAGCAGGAGCCATATAAAGATTCTGGAAATAAAAGAAATATCCTTTGAGGAAACCAAGAATGAATATATTAGAAGTTTGCTTAGCATGGATAAGATAGTAGTCTTTCCTTAATAGATGGTGAGGCAATGTCAAAAGGAGAGGATATCAAACAGAGGCTTGCAATTGAATTTAATATACTCAGTCAAATAGCGGAAGAGATAAAAAGAGAATTAACTGTTATACAGAATCTTCTCGGAGAAGTGGATATTGCATTGTCTTCCATCAAAAAACTATATAATCTTAAGGGTGAAGAGGAAATACTTATTCCACTGGCTGCTGGAATATATATAAGAGCCAAATTGGAAAAGCAGGAAAAATTTATTGTCCCCATTGGAGCTAATATTATGCTAGAGAAAGATTATGATGATACCATGAATTTTCTATCTGAACGTAAAAAGGAGCTTCAGCAATACTTGGATAGAAGAACAGAGGAACTGAAAAATATTTTGTCAAGATTAGAGGAAATACGAGTAGGTCTTAGTGCTAGGTGAATTGCTTGTTTAAAGGACTGAGAAGAGTTTTTGATAACTTGGCAGAAAGGATAGCTTATACTGGGTTATCTCCCCAATCCATAGAAGAAATTGGCTATAGTATCATACTTGAGCTTGTGGAGAATGATATAGCATATGATGTTGCTGAAAATTTAATAAAATCCCTAGGTTCTAAACTCTCCGAGGCGAAAGTACCTAGATTTAGCGATAAAAAGATATTCGTAAAGGAGAAACTTAGAGAGTATCTCCTTGAATTATTTATATCTGTCGGAGAATTAGATTTAAGGAAGGAGATTGAGAAAAAGAGATCTATAGGAAAACCATTAGTAATAGTTTTCCTCGGACCAAACGGTCATGGAAAAACTTTAACTGTAGCTAAACTTGCCTATTGGCTTAAAAAGAGAGGATATAAAGTAGTTATGGCAGCATCGGATACATTTAGAGCAGGTGCTATAGAACAAGTAGAGAAACTTGGAGAAAGAATTGGTGTTAAGGTAATTAAACACCGTTATGGAGCTGATCCAGCAGCCGTTGCTTTCGACGCTATAAAATATGCGGAAAAACATGGCATAGACGCCGTTTTAATAGATACTGCAGGAAGGCTTCAAACCGACAAGAACCTCATGGATGAAATGAAGAAGATAGCTAGAGTAACTAAGCCCGATATAAAGATCTTTGTAGGTGATGCCTTAACAGGTAATGATGCCTTTGAGCAAGCAACACGTTTTAATGAAGAGGTGGGGATAGATGCTATTATACTTACTAAGGTGGATTCGGATGCTAAGGGTGGAGCCGCCATATCCACGGTTTATGCTACTAAAAAACCTATAATATTTATGGGGGTAGGACAAGGGGTAGAAGATTTAATTCCCTTTGATCCTAAAAACTTTATAGAGAACATTATTCCGTTATGATAAATCGTGCCCTTTTTCAGGTTTTATGGGGCTTGCTCATCCAGAGTGCTAGGTTTTTTGTTCGCCTCATACTGTCTCTGTCACCATACCAGCATTGGCTGATGCCTAGAGAGTCGCCTCTGATGTTAGCTCAGCTCTCTATCATGCATCTTATTCTCAAACCTGGAAGTAGCTCCAAGCAAGGAGAAGGGAGCTAATACGATCCGATGAGGCGAAGTACCTACAGTCTCAGGTCCAGTTTTCTCCAGCAACGTTCTCACAGCCTCCCTATATGTTTTGAAGCATGTAGTTACTGTGTTCTAAACGTGCTGATATCTAAAGCCAAAGAGTTGTGTTTATAGGCTATAGTAATACTATAGCCTGACGGAGGATGAGCAAGAACACCTACTAGACTCTGTCAGAGCAATGTGTTGTTGGAGAGGCAAGGGAGAACCGAGACTCAGGAAAATCAGGATAGACACCAAAGAAGAGTGTATCCGGAATTACGAATGATAAATTAGGGTATGTATATATTGTTCTTGTGGTAAGACATCTACTTTCACTTAAGGAATATTCTGCCAAAGAAATAGAACAATTAATTAATAATTCGTTTCTTTTGAAGAAGCTAAGGAGAAAAGGTATAAGAATAATACCTACACTAAGAGGTAAAACTATCGCTCTAATTTTCGAAAAACCATCTACTAGAACACGTGCCTCATTTTCTGTAGCAACGTGGGAGCTAGGAGCTTTACCTATCATATACAGGCGAGATGAGCTTCAACTCATCCGGGGTGAGCCAATAAAAGATTTATCAAGAGTTTTAAGCAGATATCATGACGCTATAGCGGCTAGAGTTTTTAAACATAGATCCTTAGAGGATATGGCTAAGTATTCATCTGTCCCTATTATAAACTTGTTAAGTGATAAGTATCATCCTTTAC
Organism: Thermofilaceae archaeon; assembly: GCA_027017025.1. Taxonomy (GTDB): domain Archaea; phylum Thermoproteota; class Thermoprotei; order Thermofilales; family Thermofilaceae; genus JALURH01. Next base: position 3,761 of record JALURH010000023.1, on the reverse strand, counting down.
AAGCATTGGCAGATTTAATGACAATACTTGAGAAGAAGGGGCACGTTAAGGGATTAAAGCTTGCCTTTATAGGCGATGGTACAGATAACGTCTTAAATTCTTTGATAATCTCCGCTACAAAACTTGGATTAGAGATCCACGTCGCAGCTCCCAAAGAATATTGGCCTAAGGAGGATGTATTAAAAGAAGCCAGAGAAAACGTCCACTTAACTGAAGATCCTATAGAGGCTATAAGAGATGCAGACATTGTCTATACAGATGTATTCGTAAGTATGGGACAAGAACATGAAAGGGAGAAAAGACTAAAGGTATTTCTACCAAGATATCAAGTTAAGAGACAGTTACTAGAATACGCTAAACCAGATTTCATCTTTATGCACTGTTTGCCAGCACACCGGGGTGAGGAAGTAACTGAGGATGTGATAGAGGATAAACAGCATTCTGTAGTGTTCGACCAGGCTGAAAATAGGCTTCATACCTCCAAAGCTATCCTCCTATTTTTATTAGGAAACTTGCTGGAACAAGGCATTTTTATTGAGGAACGAAGAAGCTAGGAAAAGTTAAAAATAAAAACTAGGGTTAATGGATTTATTTACCAAGTCCATTTAAGTATAGGTTTGTGAAGATGGAATTAAGTGTATATCCAGGGGATTGTAATGGGGGTTCTTGAATTTGTAAAAGAGATGAGTAGAGCTATAAGACTAGCGCATAAACCCTCATGGGATGAATTTAAATTAACCTTTAGGATAGTATTGCTTGGTTTAGCTCTTCTAGGTGCGATTGGCTTTTTCTTTCAACTTACGGGTGCACTCTTTCAATTTGCAGAGGCCGCTTTTTTATCTAGAGACATATTAATCATTGCCCTTGTAGTAATAGTAGCTGTTACTTTAGCCGCTATCACTTACCTGAAAAGGAAATATAGTATATAGCTAGGGTGAGAGAATATGCAGAGAAGACGACCAAATTTCTATGCATTGAGAACAACAGCTGGGCAGGAATATAATGTAGCTATAATGATAGAGAATAGGGTTAGAGGTGGAGTTTATAAATTATATTCCATAATCGTTGTTCCAGATCTTAAAGGCATGATAGTTGTAGAAGCGAACGCTCCTTATGAGGCCCAAAGAGCTGGTTACGGTCTTAAGCATTTTAAAGGATTAGTTAGAGGGGCGTTAAGATTAGAGGATGTGGCGAAAATGGTTACTCCTAGACCTATGATCGAGATAGTACAGGTTGATGATATAGTAGAGATCATAAGAGGACCATTTGCTGGTATGAAAGGTAGAATTATAGATATAGATAAAGCTAGGGGCGAAGTAAGAGTCGAGATAGCGGAAGCTGCTTTTCCTCTTCCAGCTATAATCAATGCTGAAGATGTTAAGATTATAGGTAAAGCGAAAAGGGAGAGCAGTTTTGAGAGTTAAAGTCAGTTATGAGGCATTATCTCTGAAGAAATTTATTGAATATGTTAGGAGTCAAGGTGAGCTGGTAGAAATCGTAAATCAAGTTTCTCCAAAATATGATGTTCCCAGGAGAATATATGAAGAGCAACCTAAACCCGTTTTCTTTAAAAACGTAGAGAATAGCCGCTACCCTATTTTTTCCAATCTCTTCGGGATGAGAAAATATCTATATAGGATACTAGGTGTAAGAAATGATGAAGAGGCTTATAACCGCCTTATACAGGCTTTTGATAACCCTACTCAACTTAAGGTAGTGGAAACGATTCCTCATAGGAGCATAGGAGATGATCTTTTTTCTCTTCCTATACTTACTTTCTATGAACGAGATGCTGGACCTTATATTACATCATCGATTGTGGCTGTCTACGATGAAGAAACAGGCATATCAAATTCAAGTATTCATAGAATTCTGGTTCTTTCGGAAAATAGGGCTGCTATAAGAATAGTTCCTCGTCATCTCTACTCGATTTTCAAGAAACATGAGAAAAAGGGTAAGGATCTTGATATCGCTATACTCATCGGAGCTCCACCTATAACCTATATCACATCAGCTTCGAGTCCTCCTCTTGGTGTATATGAAATTGAAGTTGCTAATAGTGTTGTTAAGGGCGAAATCAAAGGCTTTGAGATTATAAGAAATCTAGTAGTTCCTGTAGAGACTGAGTTTATAATAAGAGCTAGAATCCTGGCTAACAAGCAAGTGGAGGAAGGACCATTTGTAGACATAACTGGTACTTACGATAAAGTAAGAAAACAACCAGTTATTGAAATCGACGAAATATTAGCTATAGAAAGAGAGCCAATATATTATACTATACTTCCAGCAGGATTTGAACATAGACTATTGATGGGTTTTCCCCGTGAAGTACAGATATGGGATTATAGTCGAAGGGTTACACCCAGAGTAAAGAGTGTGAGACTTACTCCTGGTGGATGTGGATGGTTACATGCTGTAATATCTATTGAAAAACAAACAGAAGGAGATGGGAAAAACGTTATCCTGGCCGCTTTTGCCGCACACCCTTCACTAAAAATGGTTATAGTGGTGGATACAGACATAGATATAGACAATCCATATGACGTTGAATGGGCATTAGCAACTAGAATGCAGCCTCACGAAGATATCATTATCATCAAGAATGTTAGGGGAAGTAGTCTTGACCCTTCAGCGGATCAAGAAAGATATCTGACATCGAAACTTGGTATAGATGCAACAATTCCACTAGAAAAATATAAAGAGGACTTCATGAAGGCAAAAATCCCGAAAACTAGAGAAAAGTAAAGGTAATTATCTCTAGATATATGTTGTGTTCAGAAGCTCTTTCAAGAATCCAATTAAATACTACTTCTGCACTTATTCTACCAAACCCACTAACTCTCTTTATATCTAATATGGAGCCAGGATCACTATAAACTAAATTTATTTCGAAAAGATCATGCCATACCCATCTTCTTACTTCTCCATCTAAATATCTAAAAGAAACCTCAAGCATTATACTTTTACCAGCTTCCCAGCAGGAAACTCTTGCCTCACCCCAGATACGCCCATGCGGTGAATCTATAAGGACTTCTCTTGTTGTTCCTGAAAGAGAAAGTATTACTGACTTCAATCTTTCCATATCCTTTATGCCCCGGACAATATATATTGCCCTTTTAGTCAAGTAATCACCGTGAAGCTTTCATCGTTTGAAAGAAGATTTCTCAGATTAATAAGGGAAGCGAATCCAAGCTATAAGGATTTATTCCTACTAATTGCTAGGAATGATATGCAATCGGCGGTAACTCTTAGAACGTTGTTAAAGGTTGAAAAAAAATTTGACATAAACTTGATAATAGTGGAGGTTCTAAAGAGTGAGCACCACCCTTATTTAAAGGAATTTATAAAGGAACATACAAATGTAAAATACATTATACATTTACTAGAGAACTCAGATGAGCTCAGATATACTAAGCATAGATTAATAGCATTGAAATATGCTCAAAGATTTAATAATCCATTAATTGTATTACCATATACAGCTGAGGAGATGACGGCTTATTTTCTTAATGAAGTATTACAGGGTTATCTCCAAGGGATACTACTTGATATACTTTATAGAGTAAGCTATCCTTTATCTTCTTCAACGATATCTGAACTCAAAATGAAAGCCTACAAAAAGGATCCTCCTCCCACATATCCTACCCTCCCAGCAGCTTTACTCATAGAGCAACTAGGAAATAGAGTTCCTTTACAATCTGTCAGAAAGATATACAGGAAATGGTTACAACAGGTAAAATTCTCCAATATTAGGAATAACA
>JALURH010000022.1 GCA_027017025.1 Thermofilaceae archaeon | reverse complement strand
TAGAAACTATGTATGCTTCTCTAGACAAGGCTTTTCCAGATTCAACCCCATCAGGGTTTAACATAGGGATAATAGATATACATATATCTCTACCTAAGAGGTATCCCCTAAAGAACCTATCCCTAGAGTACCTATCGACAAGCCTCCTAATAATGTGGTACGCTACCCTAACCCCTATTAGCTCTGAGCCGTGGATCCCAGCGTCGATCAAGATAGTCCTATTACTAGCATAGTTAAACTCTACAACCCATATATCCCTACCTAGTACTGACTTACCTATCGACCTAACCCTAATGAGACCCGGGAAACTAGAATTAACTTGTTTCAGATAGGAGGTTAATTCATACCAGTCAATATATAGTTCATGTTCTTTGAGTCTAAACACGGTGTTTGTCCAAGTTAAGTTAATATTCAGCTTATATCTGTCTAGCCTCAATAGACCCTTAATGAGTATCCCAGAAAACACGTCGTAGATTAAGGTATCACTTCCGTTAGACAATATTACGCACCTAAACTTCTGTCCGAGAAGGCTGAGAACCACATGGCCCGTAGCTTCAAACAATGAGTCCCTGTATATCAATACTTTCTGCCCAATAGTAATGTTCTTGGGGATAAATAGAGGTATGTATCTCCATGACTCAAGTTTATCGCACAAGAACGTTCTGTTAGAGAGTACAAGTATACCGGAAAATTCTTCAATATTCTCTCCTATCTGCAACCTCAAGGCCACCTCCACTATAGGCGTAGGTGAATACTCTACTGGCATAGCAGTAGATACGTTTAGTATAGTAGAGGGATTAGCAACATAGGATAACTCTATAAATGGCCTAACATCAACGCTAGGAGGCTTAGCTAAGTAACATAGTGAGTTAAGAGTAAGAACTAGTGTTAAGAGTATGGAGAGGATACGTATCATTCATAGAAACAACCGTGGAAAAGTTATATAAATTATCGACTAGTTTACGATTAGCAGCTCATAGCCTTCTCTACATCGCTCTTATCTCACTAACTCCCGTAAAAAATGTATACACTTTCTCTATATTCTTGGAGTTCGGGAATAAATATATACCTAGGTTATATTTTTTTATAACCTAGGTATACATTATGAGCCTTAGATCATACCTGAGGAGAAGACAGCAACTTGAGATAGCGGAGATGCAGGACATAGTTTTAAGTATCTTACTAGAGGTTCTAGATTCACCACCTATTATGCATGGGGGAACAGTTATATGGAGGGTATTTAAGTCCCCGAGATTCTCTGAAGACCTCAGTTTCTATGCACAAAATATTGGTGAAGATCTGAGAGGTATCTTAGAGAAGGAGCTGCATGCATTCAGCCTCACCCTGCCTAAGTTCAGAGAGACTAGGAGGGCAGTATTCCTTGAGGTACTTGGTAGGAGAAAACTTAGGGTAGAGTTGATAAAGGAGAGGTGGAGTTTTCGTGAGGTAGAAGCCGAGTATGAGCTGGTTAATGGGGGTTTCATTATAGTGAGAACTTTGGTGCCCCGTGATTTATTGCTTGAGAAAATATGGGCTTATAAAAACCGTAGGAAAGCTAGAGATCTCTTCGACATATATTACCTACTTAATATAGTTGAGGAGGTACCTGAAGAGATTAGGGAGATTTTGCCACTCCTACAAGAGCCCCCAAAGGATTGGCGAGAGCTTAGGGTTCTAATAATCAGGGGGTTGCCCCCAAGCTTCGAGTTAGTTAAGAGAAAAATTCTACAGGTGACTAAATGAAACATATAGATAAGGTGAGGAAATACTTTAATAAACCAGAGAAAGCTGTATTTTCCTACAATGAACTGAGGGTACTTAACATACCGAGGAACTATATAAAGGTTTTAGTACATATTATGGCGAAGAGAAAAGAGATCTATAGAGTGAGGAAAGGCTGGTACACTTTCCATAGAGACCCCTTAGTG
>JALURH010000021.1 GCA_027017025.1 Thermofilaceae archaeon | reverse complement strand
CTTCCAGAGTAACCCCTAGAGCTCTCCCGAAGGATTCGAATGAAGACCTAAGTTTTCTCTGTTCCCTAAGCATCTCTCTGAAATCTCTCCTAAGCTTTCTAACTTCTTCCCAAAGCTTATTCTGGCTTTCCCACAGCCTATTCTGCCCCTCTCTAAGCTCTTTAACTTCTTCCCACAGCCTATTCTGCCCCTCTCTAAGCTCTTTAACTTCTTCCCACAGCCTATTCTGCCCCTCTCTAAGCTCTTTAACTTCTTCCCACAGCCTATTCTGGCTTTCCCACAGCCTATTCTGCCCCTCCCAAAGCTTATTCTGGCCTTTTCTAAGCTCTCTAACTTCTCTCCATAGTTCAACGATTTTTGCCCCGTGCTCGTCAAGTTTTCTCAGAATCTCCTCTAGCCCTATTAAACCAGCTACCGTATATCTAAATTCCTCATCCTCCTTCAATAGCTTAAGTATCTTAGTCTTTAACTCCCACAGCTCCACTACACACCCACCATACTATCTATTCCCAAGCCTCTTATATACCTGCATGGAGTATGGAGATAAGCTCTATTTATTGCTACCCATACCGTTTTCTACTCAACTAGAACATAGATTCCACATCTATTGCAGGAATACTTTATTAACACTTCCTCCAGGAAGGTGAGATAGAAAGCTATATATGAACCTGGGTAGGTTTCTATCGGGAGTTAGCCTATAACCTCCTTGATCTTAGCTATAGTACTCTCAATAGTGTTCCTAATACTATTTGAACTAACAACATGGAGATTTAGTCCAGCCGGGCCGTAGCCGCTATGTTCCCTGGGGATAATTACGATATGCTGTATATCTGGTGTATCGAGACTCATACCATATAGGGATAAGATCTGCCCCCTAGTCTCTTCTGGATCTTCGTGAACCAGCACGTGAATAGAAGCTTGTTTCCCCTTTCTCTCAACTATTATCCCTAGGCTATGTTGGATACCGCTTGAACCCCTTACGGTTACCCCCCTCCTTATCGTATATCCCTCCTTTTTAAGTCTAGATAGTATTGCCTCCTCAATAATGGATGCTATAGCCTCCAGCACTTTTCTCCGATTTACCCTATACCTATATATTGGGTGGTAATCGGCTTCCCTATGCATAAACTCTCGCTGGCAATTCGTACACCTAAATTTTACATCAGTTCTATCGAATGTTTCCCCACAATCATCACATTTAAATAGTACACCAACCTTTATCCAATCCCTCCCCTCCTTCTTAAGGGTTTTTCCACATCTTGGGCATACATACTTCCCCTCCCTAAGCGTCTCCTCTAGAGTACCGATGTACCCACAGGGTACGTGGGAAAATAGTGTAGCTCTCCTAACGTTAATTGAGCCACATCGTGGGCAGACGAGTCTAACAAGTAGCCTGTAGCTCTGGCAATTGGGGCATCTAGTAAACTTGTCGTATAACTCTCTCTTGAGGTAACCCATCTTCACTAGTTCGTCGAGAATTAAGCGTTCAGACACCCTGTGTTTAGCAGCTGACCTAAATATCTCCTCATAGTAGAACCCCAGCTGGGAAGAGAACCTAGGCTCAATTGTATCAACTTCCTTGTCTGCGATATCGATAAGGGCGTCTTTAGCTGCCTCACTTATATCCGTTGCTGACACCCCTTGAGGTGTTATGCAACCATATTAAATTTATTTTATCAATGTTATTAGTATTGTTTTTAGAAATAGATGTTAATCTTAAATCTACTAAACCTTAATATAATAAACAGGTGTGATTGTGGAGGCTAACCACGTAAATAATATGAAGCTCGTTGATGGAGAATCTCTCCTAGAGTTTTACTCTATTTCACCACCATTCGCCTACGTAGTTATAGTGAAGACTAAAGAGGGTAAATATGAGTATAGGGTAATAGAACCCCCACTAACCTCTGAGGATATCGCAATCCTATCTAAAATTAAGAAGCTACTTATAGAGTCCTCGCACGTTGACATTAGGAGTCTTCTAGCCGAGAAACCCGAGGTAATACTTGAGCAAGAGGTTAAACGTATAATAAAGAAATATAAGATAAGTGTTCCGCCAGACGCATACGATAAACTAATGTACTACATAAAACGTGACACCCTGGGTTTCGGCAAGATAGATGTTTTAATGAAGGATGTGAACATAGAGGATATTTCCTGCGATGGTGTAGGAATCCCCCTATATGTGTGGCATAGACGTTATGAATCGATATCAACAAACATATTATTCAATGACCCAGAGGAGCTTGAAAGCCTACTAATAAAGATGTCTTACCGGGCTGGAAAACAAATATCAGTAGCTCAACCAATAGTTGAGGGATCCCTGCCAGGGGGTTTCCGAATACACCTAACGCTTAATGAAGTATCGCGGAGGGGAGGTACCTTCACTATAAGGAAGTTCAGGGAGGTACCTTTCTCCATAGTTGACCTAGTTAGAATCGGTACGGTATCGGTTGAGCTCGCAGCATACTTCTGGTACATAATTGAGCAGGGGAAGAGCTTAATGATTGTTGGTGCAACTGCTAGCGGTAAAACAACGACGCTCAACGCTGTTGCAACGTTCATTAGGCCAGAGGCAAAGATAGTTACTATAGAGGATACCCCTGAGTTAAACCTCCCACATGAGAACTGGGTTCCACTAATGACTAGGCCGGGCTACGAGGAGTGGGTACTTAACGTAGACCTTTACCAGCTCCTGAGGTCGGCTATGAGGATGAGGCCAGACTACATAATTATAGGCGAGGTTAGGGGTAGAGAAGCCTTCGCGCTCTTCCAGGCAATAGCTACGGGGCACTCCGGTATGTGTACCATGCATGCAGAGAACGTGCCATACGCTATTAAGAGGCTGCTAGCCGAGCCTATGAATATACCGCTATTCCTACTCCCAGTAATGAACGTCTATGCTGTCATAAAGCGCCTAAAGATAGGTGAAAGGATTGTTAGGAGAATAACTAGCGTTCAGGAAGCCGTGGGGGTAGATCCGAGAAACAATACCCTGGAATTGAGGGAGCTATTTAGGTTTAACCCAGCCCTAGATAGGGTTGAGATGGTTAACGAGAGCGTAATCCTGCAGAGGATAGCTGAGGAGAAATTTAAGAGTATGGAGGAGGTTCTAGAAGAGATAGAGAGGAGAAAAGCTATCATAGGTTACCTAGCTAGGAATAATATTACGGATTACAGGAGAATAGGTGCTGTTGTAAGGGATTACTACTATAACCCTGAGAGGGTTCATAGAGCTGTAGCTACCGGTACATACAGGGTGTAAAATTGTACAGAGTTATTGGACTCTTCGAAGGATTTGGGAGGAAGCTTGCACAGATTCTAAAGCCATTCGAGAAGATCTATAGGGCGTCGGGTATAGACGAGCCCTACGAGATATACATGTCTATAGTTATTTTCCTCCTAGTAGTAACTACACCAATAGTCTTCTCCCTAACCACCTTCCTACACACTATTCTCCTAAGATTTAAATTAACTTACGCAATTATTGCAAGCATACCTTTAACGTTATCGATAGAGTTGATGGTTTTCGCTCTACTAATTTACTACCCGGTCTATAGGGTATATAGCAGGAGGACTGTGGTAAACTCGAGGCTTCCATACACGGTGGCTTACATGGCTTCCCTAGCATCAGCTGGGCTAGGGGTTGAGAGAATTGTTGAACGATCCGTTGAAGTAGAGGATGATCCCAATATTAGGAGAGAGCTAGCGCTTATTCTACGCGACATTAAGGTTTTCGGCCTAGATACATCCTCAGCTCTCTCAAGAGCTATTGAAAGAAGCCCATCCGATAGACTGGGGCTATTCCTTGTCGGCGTGAAAGACACATATGTTACTAGTGGTGACCTAAAGGGGTATATGCTTTTTACTGCCAGGAGACTCATCGAGGATAAATCCCATGTCCTCAGGAACGTTGTTAACACCCTCTCACTACTCGCGGAGCTATACACCACGATGATGGTTGCAGCACCCCTAATGTTCGTAGTTATGCTCTCAATAATGTCGCTACTCGGTGGAACAATAGCTGGTTTACCCCCAACCCTACTCGTCTTCATCCTAATATTCGTCATAATACCTTTTTCGGCTATGGGTATCTTAATCGCTGTAGACAGCGTGTTATCGAAGGTGTAGGGTATGCCATATATACGTTTAACAACCTATAGGAAGGTAATGCTTATAGTACTGGGGTTAGCCCTAGCTTTAGCCCCCCTCTCGCTCCTACCCCTATTCCTCGAGGAGTTAGTAATTAGCTTAAGGAATATTGGTTTAGGAATCTACTTAATAACTTCAACTAAGGTAAATATACTGCTGGTATCCACGTTAATCATGACGTTAATGCCCTACGCTATCGTAGACTTCATGAACAGGAGGTACGTTGATATCATAGATAAAACAATACCGGCTTTCTTTAAGGGAATCTCGGAATCTATTAGAGCTGGTATGACTTTCCTGGAGGCACTTAGGAACGCTGCATTAACTATTGGTGGACCCCTAGGTAGGGAGATTGAACGTGCACTTGTCAGGGTGGAGTTTGGTGCGACCATAGAGGATAGCTTATATAGGTTGGCGCAGGAGATTAAGCTCCCTAATTTGAGGAGAGCAATTACTATACTCATCACAGCGCACGAAAGTGGTGGGAAGATTATAGATGTCCTCGATAGCGCTGCCGAGATGTATGGTATAATTAGAGCATATGAGGAGGAGAAAAGGGTTACCCTAAATCCCTACGCCATTACGGTATATGTTGCAATGCTCTTATACCTCTTTATAATCTATATAATAACCTACACCATGTTTATACCTCTAAGTAGGATGGCTGCTGGAACAACATTTCTCAGACCAGTTGATATAGGTATTTACAAGGCCGTCCTATTCTATTCATCGACCATTGAAGCTATCTTTGGCGGTCTAATGGTTGGTAAACTTAAGGTCGGGAAGGTTTCTGCAGGCTTAATACACATTGTCATCCTACTACTAATAGTCATAGCATTCTTCACGTTCGTGGAGCTATATGGGGAGTACCTAGTCTTTACGCCACAATTTTCTCGACCATGATCACCTTTGCCATAAACCGTTAAATCTGTAATATTGGGCTAAACATAAAATTTCACTTAATTTCATTTCTATCTTTATCAAATATAGAAATAAGTATTTTCCTAGTGACCAGGTATGAAGGCGCTAGTAGCCTCGGTGGTAATAGCGTTATTGCTGGTACAGGTATTAGCTACAGTAGCTCAACCACAATCTGGAGAAAAAACTGGTACTAGAAACCTGCTTTCTTTGCTAAAAAATGGTATTAAGAGACTTAGGAAAATAGCTAGCAGAATTAATGATACAAAGCTGGTTTCTGAGCTTCTAGATTATGCTGATAGGATCAAGGCTCTCGTAGATAAAGCAGAAAACTGTTAGATGAAGGTAAGGTTAATGAAGTCAAGGATAAAATAAGGGAGGCTTTCAGCAGAATCAAGGATATTGTAGGCCGGGAAGATCTGGGTAAAATTAGGGATACTATTAGGAGGGGTTCGGCGGACATAGTCGTTGATAGACATATGTCCGCCTTGGTGTTCATTGGCCTCGGCCCGCCTCTTGGGTTCATTGGGGGCATGTCATTGGTCTCGCACCCTTTCGTGGTAACCCCTCCCAGAGCCTTCATCTACATCCTTCACCCTTGGATCATAGGCTTATTCACCGCACGGTAGGAGGATGCTTGGGCTCTGGGGAAACCCACACATCTCAAGGCTACGGTTCATCCACACATCCCCGCTCTACGCCTACCAACAACCACTAATACCTACCAAATATTTAACAGCTTCGCAAGGCTTGAACTATTGATAAATAGGCTTGAGAAGATCCTTGAATACCTAAAGAGTAAAGGAGTTGATGTTTCCGCGATAATATCTATAGTAAATAAAGCTAAGGAGAAAATCAGCTTAGCTAAGGACCTGCTTAAACAACGTAGATATCGGGAAGCTTTGGGAACATTGGTGGAGGCTAGGAAGATAATTGGGGAAGCATACGAAAAGTTTAGAGAGGTTATGGAAAACAGGTTGAAGGAAGTAACCTTTAATCCCAAACAACGCAAAAACAACGAGAAAGCCACAAGAATAGACAAAAAAACATTCGTAGCCCATCCATCCCTTCCAGAGACAACCACACAATATTTCTCTTTTTAAAACCGAGCAACCCATATATACCAAGAACACCAATCATAATACCTGAGAAATAAACAGAGAAAAAAGCCCACGGAAGATTTCAATAGAAAATTGTAAGTTAGGGGCAAAGGCTTGATAGCTTCACGCTGAACATGTGAAGATTTCAATTATTTCAATAGAAGATTGAAGGTTCTATTGTTTACAAGCCCTCGCAGCTTAAGGGTTTAGAAAGATTCCAATAAATGATAAAAAGCTACTTTCTGATGATTCTTCTATTTTGCTTAGTAACGGAATTTTCAATGAAGCTACACATATAT
>JALURH010000020.1 GCA_027017025.1 Thermofilaceae archaeon | reverse complement strand
GGTATATAGCTAAGAGTAAAATAGTGCCGAATGAAACATTTGCTGTAAGAACTACCCGTAGAGGAAAACACAACTTTACTTCTATAGATGTAAATGTTAGAGCTGGTGCATGTATACAAGAAGTTACGGGGAGTCCCGTAAATCTTAGTTTTCCAGATAAAATCGTTTGGATAGAGATTATAGATGATAAAGCCTTCATTTCTGTTACATCTGGCGAAATAGAGAGGAAGAAGACATATCCTGGTAAACCAGATGTGAGGAAAATTCTTTCTAAAATCAATGTTGCGCTAATACCATATTTAGGTGACCCGGTTGCTGCTAGGAAAATGGGAGTAAGAATAGGGAGAAGTGCACAAACCTTTGAAATATCCTCGCTTTATTTGACGCCTATTAGAGAGGTAGATGCATGGGAACTCAAAGCCTTTTTAGATGGTCTTTTCGAAGGAATCGGCTCTAGGATAGAAATTCAGAAAAGGACATATGCTAGGAAGGTGAGACGCATCCCAGTATACTTATACAATATTTATCAATTTATTAGAGCATATGAACATGCTGGAATAATTGTAACATCAACTAGAGGAAAGGCTATAAATGAAGTAGAGAATAAAATTGTAGAGCTTTTCAGCAAGAAAAAGAAGGTATTTATACTCATAGGCTCCAGAGAGGGGATTCCCACAGGGATATTCAGGTTTGCCGATATAGTAGTCGATGTAGCGCCAGGAGTAACTCTTGCTACAGATGTAGCATTTACGGGTTGTATCATGGCTATAGTACAGGTACTTTTAGGGAGAAATAGTTCCTTTACCTCTTCTTGATGGAAAATAGGGGAGGTAAAATGCGTTCACTTTTACACTTAGGACATCTACTTGGTTTTTTCGGTTTCTTTATTTTCTTAAAGATATATCCGCATTTCGCACAGACAGGTGGATACATTATTATGGTTACTCTACCTTGGCTTTGCCTCCAGAGTGTTTTTGCAGCATGAGTTATTTCATTATATAGCCTCGATGATTCTGAACGATTTAATCCGAGACTGGAAGCTATCTGATCTACGGTTAGCGGATGGTCTGATTCTAAAAGAATCTTCAAAATTTTTTCTCTTATTGTAGCTTCTTCCAATCTTTTCACTCTCTAGGTCTAAATTTTATACCGTATTCAATTACTCCATCGCGACCTTGCTCTTTGTATTTCCTGAAAACTGCTTCTACAGGCATTCCCTCATAGACTTCTTCTAAATCTATATCTGTTAGTTGAGCTAAGATTCTGGCACCATTGTCAAGTTCTATTAATGCTAAGATATATGGTTCAAAGGATTTGAACTCGGTGGGAGCATTCCGTATAACAGTGAAGTATAATATTTTGCCAGTTCTAGGTAAGGTAACCTTATTGACGTTTCCTGACCCACAGCGTGGACAGAATCGCCTAGAAGGATAGAATACTTTCCCACAATCATTGCATACTCCTCCAAGAAGCCTATATTTTCTAATCCTTTCCCTCCAAATTCTAGGTACACTCTTAGTATACGCCATATTATCTCACCCTCTTTAGGATATTAATTATAACAGTTCCACCCACACCTCCTACGTTTTGCGCTAACCCTATTTCCGCATTATCAACCTGGTTTTTTCCAGCCTCTCCTCTAAGTTGAGTAACTATATCAAATATTTGGTAGATACCTGTAGCTCCAACAGGATGCCCTCTTGCCTTTAAGCCACCCATAGTGTTGGTAGGTATTTTTCCACCAATCTCTATCTCTCCCTCTCTAACAATTTCCCACCCGGATCCCCTTTCAGCAAAACCTAGGTCTTCAAGGCTAATCACTCCTAGTATTGTGAACGCATCATGGACCTCTACTACATTAACGTCTTTGGGTTCAATTCTAGCCATTTTATAAGCCTTTGAAGACGCTACACGAGTAGCATTCAAAGTTATATAGGTATCGCGGTCATGTAGGCTGATAATATCCGTGGCTAATACGCTGCTGAGGACTTCAATTACTCCTTCTTGGTCGGATACCTTCTTTTCTAAGAATCTCTCATTACATAGAATAATTGCTGCAGAGCCATCACCTATTGGTGCACACTCTAATAGGTGGATTGGATCAGCTATGAGGGGCGAGTTCATTACATCTTCTATTTTTATCTCTCTCCTATATTGAGCATATGGATTATTTACTGCATATTTATGATCATGTACAGCAAATAATGCTATATCTTCTTGTTTAACACCGTATTCTTTGATATATGCTCTATATATAAGAGCATTAAGAGCAACGAAGGATGCTCCCGTAAATGCAACATATTCCTGGTCATCCGCCATAATCAATGCAGAAGTTACATCACTAGTTATAGCATCGGTCATTTTCTCTACACCCAAAGCCATTACACAATCATATAAACCCGAAGCTACAGCTAAGAAAGCTTGATGAAATGCTGCTCCACCACTTCCACATGCTGCTTCAACCTTACATGCAGAAACACCAGCTATGCCTAACCATGTTGCTAGTAATGCACCTAGATGCTCCTGTCCTTGCAAATATCCAGAAGACATGTTTCCTATGTATATGGCCTTAATATCCTGTTTATTGATTCCAGCATTATTAATAGCTTTTATAGCCGATTTCACCATCAAATCTCTTAGGGAGAGATTCCAATGTTCTCTAACTTTGGTAGCACCAATCCCTACAATAAAGACTTTCTCCAAAATATCACCTCATTTTAAGCAGATTCCTAAATTTCGCATAGGTTGAATAGTTAACATATTTTTTACGTTTAATGTAGTATTCAACATAGGGGGCTAAATGTCTCCTACTCTCTATACCATCTTGGACAATAAAGCTTATAGCATCGGAACCTGATCCACTACCGAATGAAACAATCAAAACTCTCTCGCCAGGCTTAGCGTGATCTAAAATATTAGCGAGACCAATTGGCGAAGCAGCAGCGTACGTATTTCCAATTTCACCTGTAAGAAGTCCATATTTTATCTGTTCCATTGTAAAGCCAAGCATCTTAGCTACTCTTAAAGGAAATTTCACATTAGGTTGGTGGAAAACAACATGGTTAAAATCACTTGGCTTGAGCCCCATTTTCTCCATTAGCCCCTTTGCGGCTCCAATAATATGGGTAAAATATGCTGGCTCGCCTGTAAAGCGAAAAGTATGTCTTGGGAAGGTCTCCCCCTCCCTTCTCCAGAAATCCGGAGTATCAGTGACATATGAATATGTTCCTTCAACTGTTGCTATGGTATCTTTACCGGGATTTGAAAAAATATAGGCTGCGGCTCCAGCTGCAGCGGTATAATCAAGCTCATCTCCAGGTCTTCCCTGAGCTGTGTCAGTTCCTATAGCTAACCCATATTTTATTATTCCAGACGATACCATCCCTATAACTATCCCCATAGCTGTTGTACCAGCCCTACATGCAAATTCCATATCCACGGCATAAAGTTTTGGTGTAGCTCCTAGAGCCTCAGCTATAACTGTAGCTGATGGTTTCACAGCATATGGCGGACTCTCTGATCCAACAAATACTGCTTCTATTTCAATAGGAGGTATCTTGGCTCTTCTGAGAGCATTTAAAGAAGCTTCAAAAGCCATGGTAAGAGAATCTTCATCTGGTCCTGGTACCGTTTTCTCCTTAATTGGTACTCTTCTAACATCTCTTCCCCAGACTTTAGCTATTTCAACATCTTTAATTCTATACACTGGGAGGTATACTCCATATCCTACTATCGCTGCATTTATAGACATTTTTCCACCTTTCCTTTTTCAAACCCTATGAGGTATAAAAGAAGTACTATAGTCGAATGTCGAATAGCCTATTGTCTAATATTAAAATATTTAAGAGCCTCTAATGCAATTTTTACACCGCTACTAGTCCCTATCCTATCAGCACCGGCTAGAATAAACATCGCTGCTTCTATCGCAGTTCTTATCCCTCCCGCAGCTTTTATACCTGCTTTTCCTCCTATAGCTTTCTTTATGAGTAAGACATCCTTTAGTGATGCTCCTCTTGGACCAAGACCTGTAGATGTTTTCACGAAATCAGCTCCAGCTGCAACAGCTATTTGCGATGCTTTCATTATTTCGTGGTCACTAAGAAAACCTGTTTCAATTATGACTTTTAATACACCACCATATTGTCTCACAATATCTTTTATTTCAGAAATATCGTTACTGACGACTTCCATAAGACCTGATTTAAAGGCTGAGATATTCATTACCATATCAATCTCATCAACTCCATGCACTAATACATGTTCTGCTTCAGTCTTTTTAGCAGCTGTAGGAGAAAAACCAAGTGGAAAACCTATAACCGTTACTAGTTTTACATCGCTTCCTTCAAGAACACTTTTAGCTTTTTCCACATAAAAAGGAGATATGCAACAACCATAAAATCCATATCTTATAGTGTCGATACACACCTTTTTTACTTCTTCCCACGTTGAGTCGGGTTTAAGTAAAGTATGCTCTATCTTCTTAATTATATCGTCTCGACTAATTTTCTCTAATATGTGTTCAAGCATCAACCTCTAGTATTAACCTGCCTATATATCCGCAATCTTTACATTTGTATAAAGGAGGGGTGAAGCCTATTAAGGAGACTGTTGCTATGCTGTTTGAGCCACACATAGGGCAGATGTATTTTATTTTCCCTCTTTTTGTAAATTTAAGTAAATTAGTTAATTTGACTCTTCTATTAACTATAATAAATTTTTCTGAGATACCTATTGTTTTCAACACATTTAGTACCTCCTGAGCGTCGTTTGCTATTATTTCAGCTGTAGCTATATTACTTATATCTACATTAATTTTTACGCACTCAATCTTCTTACATAACTCGTTAATTACCTCTTTTACACTTTCTACCTCGATTTTTCCATCTTGATTACGGTAAATATTGACGAATACTTCCACTACTACTCACCTACAATACTTAAGGTTAGCCTAATAACTGTGTATATATTCTTCTACTATGTTGATTATAATGAAGGATCTTCACATAGGCTATATCATTAATGAAGATGGAATCATAGGTGATAAACTATCCCTAGATCCTAATTCGTTAACAACACATGCTGCAATCATAGGGATGACAGGGTCCGGAAAAACTGGTGCTGCTATAGTTCTCTTAGAGGAACTGCTATTAAACAATATTCCTGTGATAGTTATTGATCCTAAAGGAGATGCCTCTAACATAGCATTGAAGAGCAGTCCCCTAGGACGAAAGGAGGAAAATATCTTAAGTAACCACCAAGTATTATTATTTACTCCAGGTAGTAGAGCTGGTATACCACTCTCATTAATTGAAACCTTATCCAAACCCGGTTATCTATGCTGGGAAAGACATGAAGAAATACTACTTGAAAAGATAACTAATATTTCTTCGGCTATACTTAGTCTAATAGGCTCAAATCGGAAAGAGTTATCCAAAGAACATGCACTTATCTCTTCTATAATAGAGTACGCTTGGAGAAAGAAAGAGCACCTAAGTTTAGAAAAATTGGTGAATTATCTCCTAAAACCCCCTTTCACCAAGATTGGTGTCATGGACGTTGAGAGCTTTATGCCATCGTCGGAAAGAAGAAAATTAGCCATAAAAATTAATAAAGTTTTATCTACCCCTACTTTTAAGTTGTGGCTAAGTGGAAAGGAATTAAATTTCAATTCATTATTCTGGGATGAAAATGGAAGAGCGCGAGCTCTGGTATTTTACCTAGCCCATTTAAGTGAACAACAAAGGATGTTTACCATAACATTAATACTACAGGCGCTTTATGGATGGATGTTTACAAAAGGGGGTTCTAGTAAGTTAAGATATTTACTATATTTTGATGAAATTTATGGGTACCTACCACCTTATCCTAGAAATCCCCCAACAAAACATTTACTGATGCTTTTGTTTAAGCAAGCAAGAGCCTTTGGTCTAGGTATAGTTGTTTCAACCCAAAACCCTGTAGATATAGACTATAAAGCCTTATCCAATGCTGGTGTATGGATAATAGGTCGATTACAAACAGAAAATGATAGGAAAAGAGTTCTCGAAGCACTAGTAAGCTACTCAAATGCGGAAAAGATACACATCTTAGAAGAAAAGTTGGCGTCTTTAAAGCAAAGACAATTTATGTTATTCAATATGAGAAGGGGAGAAAACATAATGTTCATAACGAGACAGACTTTTTCCAGTCTTAAGGGACCATTGACTCTTGATGATATAAGGAATATTGTTAGAAATAATATTTCTTATGCAGAAATACAAGCAAAGACTCAAAAGATTTCTTATGCTAGATCCCCTCCTTTACTACCGGATGAGGTACCGTCATATTTTTTGAGGAGAAAGTATTATCACAAGAGAGGCACGAAAATATATTTTCCTTTATTACTATTCGTAGGCAAAATAAGCTTAGATAGAAAGAGTCCTCCAATAAAGAAATATTTTCAGGTCCATTTCCTATCCGAGGTGAAGCCTTTAATTAAAAT
>JALURH010000019.1 GCA_027017025.1 Thermofilaceae archaeon | reverse complement strand
GCCCATCATTGCCATGGTAGAAAGCCACTCTGACTCTAACAATACTCCTAGGTAGCTAGGGCCAACTATAATACCTAGAATAATCTCTATAACAATTACGGGTAGCTTCAAGCCCTTAGATATTACCGGCGCAATAAGTATTAGGGCTAGAAGAGTAAATATGTCTAATAGTATATTTCCCTCCATCTAGGCATAAAGAAGGAAGGATACTAATATACTTATTTTATAGCCATCTTCTGTTTGTCCCTATTGTTTCATTTCGTTAGCTGTAGTATTTTGTGTTAACGATAGGGACTTCCACCTCGCCTACAACCCCTTCTTGAGGGCTGTGGGGGCATGGGTGGCGTTCGAGGCTAACGGCACAGGCCTCACATCTAAGCTTAGTGGGGCTTAGAGCAATACTCCCATCACCCCAAACACAAAAAGATACAGTTTGAAATACTTAAATGCTACAGCCCCTAGTACAGTATATTTTTATATACAGGTATATCCTTGGTATATCGAATGAAAAAGGGTTTCTTCATAAAAAATCTGGATAAAGAAACGTATAGGATAATTAAGGCTATAGCCGCCAGGAGAGGAGTACCAGTATACAGAGTTATAAACGAAGCACTCTCCCTCTATGCGAACCTCTATGATAGCCTTGCAGCAGAGACAGAGGAGGAGTCAAACAGTAGGGTGTACGAGTCCCTGCTAGGGGATCCCCGCTATACAGGCAAGTGGGTGGTTATTTCCCGCGGTCGGTTAATTGCTGTAGCGGAAACCTGGGAGGAAGCTGTGAGATACATGAGGGATTTTGTTAAGCGGGAGAGACCTGCCTGTGGGATAGTAGTTAGAGTTGGAGAAGAGGTGGAGAGGGTTGAAATCCTCGGTAGCTCGCTGGAAATGTTATAAGTACAGTGATTACTACAGGGTTACTGCTCAGGTATACTCTCCTATTAACGATACATGGCTTAAAGGAGAGTTCCTAATAGATACAGGTTTTCGGGGCGATGTTTTTCTCGAGAGAAGGTTCTACGAAGAGCTAGGTCTACAGCTAGTCGAGCTACCCTTACGTATCATTCCAGCAGCAAGAACGCTGGCTGGATCCATACAGCTTAGGGCTGCTTTAACCAAGATTAAAATCGCTAACTTGGTATTCGTGGTTAAAGCCTACACCCCTCTCTATGGCTACGGGAAAAATATGATTGGACGAGGAGTCTTAAATAGGCTTATAACGTTACTCAAGGAGCGGGAGAAAACTTGTATCAGACTCTAGACTATGGGTTACTTATCTCCAACAATGTACGTCTAATAGAGTCAACTTTGTCTTCAGGGAGGGGCATTATAACTCTAATCTCCTCAGAGTACAAACAGGTACTACAGCCCGTGCTAAGGAATAAGCTGGGACCGGAATAGACTAGATATACCTGCTTATCTGCTATCTTCTCCCTAATTCCGGAGATTAGTTCATCACTAGGTATACCTATAATAATAGTCTTAATATCTGATCCATCTAGTAGCACAGCAACTGGTAGTATCCCGCATCCATTACCTAGTGTAGCTACACACAGCCTATCGCGGATCTCTAGATAGCTCTCCTCGACATTAAGCATCTTAGACTCGCAGATACCTAACTCTTCTGATAGAACCTTTCTCAAGGCGTTACCCGAGTCTCGGTTCCCCAATATAATAGCTCTAAGACAGTTTGGGTGAAAAATATACCATGCTACATATATCATGAATAAAGCTAGAATTACGACACATACTAGAAACATTTTTTTAGGCTCCATTATATTATTTTAACCCAAAAATAATTTAATAAAGTTAAGCCAAGGTAAGTTTGGATAAACATGCCTTCATACGGGAGGTACATTATTGAGAGAACATTAACCTTCGTGTTATCAATATTCATCTCCATTACCGTCGTTTTCTTTATACCAAGGCTAGTCCCCGGGAACCCGATAGACGCTATACTATCTAGGATGGCTAACATAGGGGTTAGCGTTGGTGCACAGGAACTAGTTGAGGAGTACAAGAAGATGTTTGGGTTAGACAAAGACATTTTCACACAGTACATAAGCTTCCTGAGGGAATTGCTGAGGGGAAACTTAGGGTACTCTATAAATAGCTTCCCGGCAACTGTTTCTGAACTAATCGCGAGGGCACTCCCATGGACGATTGGTCTCCTAAGTGTAACTAGTGTAATTAGCTGGATACTAGGTACACTAATCGGAGCCTTAGCTGGGTGGAGGGGCGAGAAATCGATTCTTTCTAGAATATTTGTACCCTTTGCCCTACTAATGTACATAATTCCCTATTATATCCTGGCAATACTGCTACTATTCCTCTTGTCCTACTACATGAGGATAACCTTCGGGTTCGGTCTACCATCTTCTGGAGGCTACACACCCGGAATGGAGCTACAGGGTCTGACCCTAGAATTCATCCTAGATGTAATAGAGCATTCAACGCTCCCGGCGCTAAGTATAATCCTCTCATCCCTCGGCTGGTGGTTCCTGAGCATGAGGTCTATGATAATTACTATGAAGGGGGAGGACTTCATATTGATGGCCTATGCGAAGGGGCTCAGGGAGAAAGTAATAATGTGGAAATATGCCTTCAGGAACGCTATTCTACCACAAACCACAGGCTTAGCAATATCCCTGAGTAGGATAGTAAGTGGCGCTCTACTCACCGAAGTTATCTTTGCCTACCCGGGGATAGGCTGGCTAATCTATACGGCTATTACAAGCCTAGACTACCCGGTCATACAGGGGGGAGTTCTACTCATAATTATCTCGGTTGCTCTAGCTAACTTCCTCATAGATATGCTCTACCCATTGATTGACCCAAGAATCAAGTATGGTGGTGAATAATGGCTAAAAAGATAACCTATATCATAGCTTCAATTAGAGGCGGTATAAGCGTAGCTACACATAACAGGAAATTTATGGCTGGACTAGTAATGTTCCTCCTAGTAGCGATAGCTGCGATAATTGGTAGCTATTTCCTCCCCAAAAGCTACTATAGGACAGGCAGCTTCAAGCCGGGACAGCCCCCAAACCCCGAGAACCCGCTTGGCACAGATACATTGGGGCGAGACGTACTTGCTCAACTATGCTGGGGTATTCAGAACTCTATTAGAATAGGTGTTATCGTAGCTACAATAGGTACCCTAGTTGGTGCTGCTATAGGCTTTATTAGCGGCTACTACGGTGGCGTACTAGATAGAGTACTGAGTATAATTATAGATGTATTCCTATCAGTTCCTTCACTACTCTTCCTAATATTGATAGCTGCACTCATAAGGGGGACAGTAACTGTAGAGATTATGGCGCTTATAATATCTATTACGAGCTGGGCTTGGCCCGCTAGACAGATTAGAGCGCAGGTACTAAGCCTAAAGGAGAGAGACTTTGTCTACATGTCTAAGCTCTCGGGGATGGGTGGAATCGAGATAATTGTGAGAGAGCTTATGCCCCATATGTTCCAGTGGATGGGTGCAAACTTTATTAACGCTTTCCTTGTCGCTGTACTAACCGAAGCTGGGCTCTCAATCCTAGGTTTAGGTCCGCAGAGAGAGATGACTCTGGGGATGATGATTTACTGGGCTCTAAGCTATGCTGCAATATTTAGGGGAATGTGGTGGTGGTGGTCTAGTCCAGTACTAGTGCTTATCTACCTATTCTTCTCGCTCTATGTTCTACACCTAGGTTTCGACGAAATAATTAATCCTAGGACTAGGGAGAAATAATTTCTCCTACTTGTTTAGATAAAAATTATTAACCCATATATTTAATCTTATGGCGAAATATTTATATTATCTAGACCCGAAATTTTATATGAAGAGAAAAATAAGAGTGAGTTTGTATGAAGAAGACTCTAACTTTCTTATTAGCTCTCACATATATCCTAACGATACTCTTCGCCACGGTTTCCTACTCCCAGCCCCTCCCTAGGGAGAAGACAATATACATAGCTATAGGCGGGAGAATAGCTGACCCCACGAACTTTAACCTATATGCACCCGGTGTTTCTCG
This sequence comes from Thermofilaceae archaeon, assembly GCA_027017025.1. Lineage (GTDB taxonomy): Archaea > Thermoproteota > Thermoprotei > Thermofilales > Thermofilaceae > JALURH01. The sequence continues at coordinate 2,494 of JALURH010000019.1, read as the reverse complement.
CTCATCCACCGGTTTACACCAGATGATTTACGAGTACTTCTTCTACATTAACTTCGAGACAGGCGAGTATATTCCATGGCTGGCTGAGAGATACGAGTATTCACCGGATTATAAGAGCATAACAGTTTATTTGAGGAAGGGTGTAAAGTGGAGTGATGGCGTACCATTTACGGCAGATGACGTAGTTTTCACCTACGAGTTGCTACTAAGGGAAGCACCCAAGATGATATGGTCGTCGGAGGTAGCTAAGTGGGTTGAGTCCGTCGAGAAAATAGATGATTATACTGTTAAGATAAACCTTAAGGAGCCTAACCCCAGGTTCCACCTAATAAGGGAGGTATTCCCAGTAGTTAGGGTATGGGGAGGTCTAACAATACTACCAAAACATATATGGGAGAAAGTTGATGATCCAGTTAAGTTTAAGAATAACCCACCTATCGGGACAGGGCCATTTAAGCTAGTAAGCGCATCTGAGACTACGATAATCTACGAGAGGAGAGATGACTGGTGGGCAACAGAGGTCTTTGGTATTAGACCTGCCCCCAAGTACGTTGTATTCCAGTACTTTGGTCCTGAGGAGAGTGTAGCTGCAAGGCTGGCAGCAAATGAGATTGATACACCCTTCATAGGTATTCTATCCCTAGGCACTTTCAAGAAAGTTATGGAGACAAATCCATACGTAAGAGCTTGGTATAGGACAGAACCATATGCTTGGCTAGATCCATGTCCAAGAGCATTTATGGTTCAGAACGCTAGATACCCGTGGAGCCTCAAAGAGGTTAGGAGAGCCCTATCCTACTTAATAAACAGGGAGGCTATAGCTACACTAGCCTACGAAGGCACTACAAGCCCAAGCTGGGGTATATTCCCATACTACGGCGGCCTCAAGCCATACTTCGATGCAATAAGCGACCTTATCGAGAAATATGAGCCCACAAAGTATGACCCAACTAAGGCTGAGGAGATATTCAAGAACTTAGGTTTCACTAAGGGTGCTGACGGCGTATGGGTTACTCCAAACGGTACTAGACTAAAGCTAGTGTATCTCGTTAATGGAGCAAACGCTGAGGAGATGAAGGTTGCCCAAGTCGTAGCTGACCAGCTGAGGGAGGGGGGAATAGATGTTGAACTAAAGATACTTACTGGCCCAACTCAGGCTGACGCTAGGCTCAGGGGAGACTGGGATATGGCTTACCAACCATTCTGCCCCGGAGATACTGATCCCTTCGATAACCTAGAGTTGTTCCACAGCAAGTACTACGTGAAGCTTGGCGAGAGAGCACCATGGTATGAGAGAAACTCCTTTAGATACAAGAACCCCGAATACGATAAAATTATAGATGAGTTAGCAATAACCTCTCCAAGCGACGTTGAGAAATGCAAACAGCTCTTCAGGAAAGCTATGGAGATACTATTCGAGGATATGCCTGTGGTCCCCGGTATGCAGGCACCAGCCTTAGTACCCTTCAACGAATACTACTGGATTGGTTGGCCATCAGCCGATAACCCGTGGAACATGCCTGTAAGCTGGTGGGCTATGTTTAACCTAGTGATTAATGGCTATAAATCACCGAAAACCGGGGAATGGGTTGGCGGAGTTAGACCTAGGACAGTAGAGTATACAACTGTGTATTTCACTAAGGATGTACCAAAGTTTAGAGGCGTTGACCTAAACTGGTATGGTCCATACAAGGCTGGCGATGCCGCTAGGATCCCGGCAGACGATGCCGAGTTCTGGATAGCTAAGGGTTATGCATCATTTAAGCCAACTATACCAACACCTACGGTTACGCTGCCTGGAGTAGAGGCTCTTGCGAGTGACATAAAGGATGTTAAAACTAGTGTTGATGCCTTAAGCAGTAGTATTAAGGAGCTTGGATCCAAGATAGATGCGCTTACAGGGCAGTTATCAACGCTAATGATGGTACAGGTCCTTACACTAATACTTGTGCTTGCCGTATTAGCCTTATACTTTAGGAAGAAATAAATTAATTTATTTTTTACTTTATTTTTGTATAATACTTCATAAAATATTTGGGGTGGTATTGAGAATTAAACTTGAGGGTGAAATGCTCTGAGGGGCTCTGAGCTACTAGTTGTCAAGAATCTTAAAGCATATTATAGGACTAGGAATGCAATTGTCAGGGCTGTTGACAACGTTAATTTCGAAGTCTATAAAAATGAGATATTCGGTATAGCTGGAGAAAGTGGATGTGGAAAATCTACGTTAGCTCTAGCTATTACGAAGCTTTTGCGTCCACCAGGGTACATTGAGGAGGGGGAGGTGATTTTTAATGGTAGGAATATCCTCGAGCTAGATGGTGAGGAACTGAGGGAGCTTAGATGGAAGCACATTTCTTACATCCCTCAGAGCTCAATGAATGCACTAAACCCTGTTCTCAGAATTAGGGATCAATTCATTGACGTACTTAGGGAGCATGGAGTAAAGATGGAGAAAGAGGAAGCATATAAGTTTATTGAAGACCTCTTGGTC
>JALURH010000018.1 GCA_027017025.1 Thermofilaceae archaeon | reverse complement strand
CTTCCATATTATTCTTTCAGTAGCGGGTGCTTTCTGAGGTACCTGTGCTGTAGCTGGTGTTGCTATAAATATAGCTAATGAGACAACCAGTATAGCTAGAAATATATTAGGGGTTGGGAGAGCTCCACCCAAGGTTGTTTTCACCAGCGGAGAATTTGATGAAGAACTATTTAGGTGGGCTATGGAGAACGCTAGGGATAATAGCGGTATAAAGTGGAGATATGACTGGGTTATGGTAATAGATCTCGAGAAATGCGAGGGATGCGGTCTATGTGAGGAAGCATGTATAGCTGCACACAATCCTCTCCCAGGTCAGAAGTGGATGAAGGTCTATGCTTTTGAAACGCCTACAGGAGACATATCCCCTTTACCGCGGCCATGTATGCAGTGCCAGAAAGCTCCCTGCGTTAGTATATGCCCAGTTGGCGCAAACTACTACAATCAGGATGGTATAGTGTTGATCGATAAGGATAGATGTATTGGATGTAGGATGTGTATGGCTGCCTGCCCCTACGGTGCTAGGTACTTTAACTGGCGCGCCCCTCTACCGAAGAAGGGTGAGAGCCACGGCCTGGAGAATATTCACCCAGTTGGTGTTGTTGAGAAATGTATGTTCTGTTACCCAGCTCTCGAGAAGGGTGACCTACCCCCATGTGCCAAGGCTTGCCCAATGAAGGCTATATACCTGGGGGATAGGAACCAGGATATAGTTACAAATGGTGAGGAAACACTTAAACTATCTAAACTACTCTCTGAGAGAGATAGCTTCAGATTATTTGAGGAGCTAGGTACCGAGCCTAAGGTGTACTATCTGACAGGGGAGAGGAGTAGAGGTTGCTTGGAGTGGAGGAAAGCATCTAGGTTCCTCCCCCCATCTTATCCACTTTCTCCATAGGTGGTGCGTTATGTATAGGAGGGAGGTGGCTGAGGATATCTTGAGGCCGCTTAGGGTAACAACCTGGAGATACTACGTTTTAATAGCTTTCCTGCTACTTGGCGTTCTATTTGGGGCTTACGCATACTATATTCAGATAACATCCGGGCTTATTGTTACTGGGCTTAGGGACAATATTTTCTGGGGTCTCTACATAACTAATTTCGTTTTCTTCATAGGTATTAGCCATGCTGGAACACTTATATCGGCTGTTCTCAGGCTAGCTAGGGCTGAGTGGAGGAAACCAGTCACGAGGATGGCAGAATATATAACTGTGATGGCTCTATTTGTAGGTGGCTTACAGCCACTAATAGATTTAGGTAGGATCGATAGGATCCTAAATATCCTATTCTACGGTAGGATTCAGAGCCCGATAGTGTGGGACTTTATAAGCATCACAACCTACCTTGTGGGGAGTATGACTTACCTCTACCTACCCTTAATCCCTGATTTAGCTATATGTAGGGATCTTCTAGGCGATGTATCTGGCTTCAAGAGGTGGATATATGAGAAACTCTCTATGAACTGGAGATGGGGGGATGGTCAGAGAGCGGTTCTAGGTAAGGCTATAGCTATTATGACCGTGTTAATAGTCCCGATAATGATTACTGTCCACACAGTTGTTTCATGGATCTTTGCGATGACTTTCAGAGCTGGCTGGAGGAGCACAATATTCGGTATATACTTCGTCGTTGGAGCACTCCTCTCAGGCCTAGCCACAGTAATAACGTTTATGGCTATAGTGAGGAAAGCCTATAGATTTGAGAAATACATTAGGTACGAGCACTTCAAGTACTTCGGCTATCTACTACTAGCCGTCGACCTCTTCTACATATACCTCATGATAAATGAGTACCAGGTTAGCGGTTACCTGTGGAGCAGACATGAGGCAGCTGTTCTCTCGAGCCTATATGGTGGAAAATACGCGATATATTTTTGGGCCACGGTATTCATGCTTGTAGCACCTATATTTATAATAGCTATACCCAGGACTAGGACGATAAACGGTATACTAGTTGCATCGATCATAGTTAATATATCTATGTGGCTAAAGAGGTATGTGATAATTGTACCAACCCTCGCTAACCCCCCTATGCCTTCATCATTTATAATGATATATACTCCCTCCTGGATTGAAGCTGCAATAACTATTGGGAGCTTCTGTGGATTCGGGCTATTAATAGCGATTTTCTCGAAACTATTCCCCCTAATCTCGATATGGGAGGTGAGTGAGAGTGAAGAGTAGAATATTACTTATGGTTTTAGCGCTACTTGTCCTAACCCAAGTGCTCGTAGATACCTATGCAGAGGAGAGACTAAGCATTCCTTATGTGGCTGATCCTAAGGTAACAGTTGATGGAGTTATAGGCGAAGGCGAGTACCCAGTAAAGTATGTAGATCCAGCTACGGGCATAACCCTTGCGTGGGTTCATGATGGAAGAAATCTGTACGTAGCTATAAAAGCCCCAGGTACAGGGTGGGTCGGTATAGGTTTTGGCTCAAAAACAATGGATAAAGCGAATATTATTATTGGCTTTGTAGACGATAAGACTGGCGAGCTACATATAGAGGACGAGACTGGTGTAGGGCATAGCCATGCTCCAGATGTAGAACTTGGCGGCTCAAACGATTTAGTAGAGTATAGTGGTAGGCAAGAAAATGGTTTAACGACGATAGAGTTTGTTTTTCCCCTCAATTCTGGGGATAAACTAGATCCACCAATAATGATGGGTAAGACTATTTCAGTGATTATATCTTATCATCCCTCTGCCGATGACTTTGCTTCCTACCACGGAGCAACCTACTCTGTCATTGAGGCTTATGTAGAGGCTCCACGTGTAATTGAAACAGCTATAGAGCTAAGTAGCGATAAAACAGAGCTTACTCAGGGTGAGTCAGTAATAGTTACGGTGAAGCTCTACACTAAGGAAAAAAAGCCTATTAAGAACGCTACAGTAATTGTCTTAAGTAGCACTACCTTCGCAGGGCCGGCATGATTGAGGTTGGGCGTGGAGTAACAGATAATAGCGGTATAGCTAAGATTGAAGTATTTTTCGGTTCCCCCGGGGAATTTACTCTTGTAGCGAAATTTGAGGGAGGAGGGGATGGCGTCGCCTATAAGCCATCTACTAGTAAACCGATTACCGTAAAGGTATTGCCGCTACACAGAGAGTGGCCTATAAAACCGGAGGACCCGTTCTATAACTGGGGTTGGAACCCAATAATATCTCCGCATGGGCTCCACGGAACCCTTTTCCCCAGCCTAGAGCCAGTCGCCCTAGTGGTTGTTATCCCATTGTATACCGCAATAGTTTGTGTCTGGAGCATTTTCGCCTACATATATTACCTAATAATATTTAAGATTAGGAAGGGGGGAGAGAAATGAGGAAAATAATTTATTTTGTTCCATTAATGATTCTCCTTCTCTCTGCTTCAACTATCTTAGTTAGCCAAGCTGGGTCTAATCACTATACCGTGGAGGCTAAGGTTTACGACGTAAGTGGGAGTGGGGTAGAGGTTTCTGTAATAGTTACTGTTGACCCAGTCTATAACCTTGTTCATGAAGAGATAATATTCACGTTTGGTGAAGGAAGTGTTCCTAACTTATGGTATGATTTAGCCTCTAAGCTAAAGGCTTCGAAGTGGGAACTAAATACCAGGTTGACTTACGCTTTAAACGATAGTGTCCAGAGGTTAACTGGGGGATCTGTTAGCGTCCTGCGGGCCGAGCTATACACCTCTGAAATAGAGGACTATAGTAAGCTTGGGGGCAAAGTTAGTGAGGTAGTTCTTAAAGTATGGTATGTTGGGGCTGTGAAGAAATTATCTATATTTTCTCCACATATTCTCTCCCTTGCCTTTAGGAGAATAGATATAATGGGTATACTCGAGAAGGAGGGGATTAGGGGATTAGAGGCTGATTTTTCAGTCTTAAAGACTCCTCTAAGGGATTGGGAGAGAGAGGAGATTTACCTCGGCAACTCGGTTCTACCAAGTTTCTTATCTCCACGATCCACAGTCTATAAGTATAGTAGTGGAAATATTGAAGCTAGGGTTATTGTACCTAAAAACGCTCTATATGTTTACGCAACTACAGATTCTATAGTATACTATACTCTAGGGGACTTACTCCCCATTGTGGTATTTGTTTTAACGGCTCTACTCCTAGTAATTGCTTTCCTGAAGAAGACTGGGGAGAGTAAAGGCCCAGAAGTAGAGAGCTAGTTCCCTATGATCCAGCAAAAAACTAATATGTTTTTTGGATTAAATTCTTAGTTTTCTCTGCTAGTGAATATGCTTCCTCCAAGCCTCTGGCTCGCGGAGATTTAGGAAGGCATTTTCTACAACTTCTGGTAGTGCTGGATGTATATGCATACCCTCGTATATAGCTCTAATATTTTTCTCCTTTGTATACATTAGGTTAACTATTTCCTGGATTAGTATGGAGGCGTAGGGACCTATTATGTGTGCTCCAAGTATTCTATAGCTATCTCTATCCACTATTACCTTAACAAAGTAGTTTTTTAGCATCATAATAGAGCCCTTAGCTGTATCTCCATACCTACTATAGCCTACTAAGATTTCATGTTTCTTTGCAGCTTCTTCTTCACGCATACCGACACTAGCAACCTCTGGGTAAGTAAAGATTGCGTGGGGGACTGCACTATAGTCTGCTGCCATCCTGGTGCCCAGGAAAGCGTTGTAGAAAACTATCCTAGCTTCATAGTTAGCTTTGTGTTTAAACATATATTTCCCATTAGCGTCCCCAAAAGCCCAGATATTAGGTTTAGTCGTTTCTAGGTACTCATTTGTTATAATCCAACCCCTCTTATCCGTCATTACCCCAGTCCTCTCGGGCTTAGTGAGGTCAGAGTTCGACCTCCTCCCAGTTGCTACTAGAATCTCGTCAGCAAGTATCTCTATGTTTTCCCCAGTAACAGTGTCCTCAGCTATAACTACTTTATTCTCTCCACGCCTAGAGACTTCTACGGCTTTATGGTTTACACGTATATCCATGTACTTAGACAACTCTCTTCTCAGCAACTCAGATACTTCAGGTTCTTCTTGTGTAGCTATGCGAGGCAGCATCTCAAGTATAGTAACCTTAGACCCCATCATAGCCATAAAGAAACCTAGCTCTAAACCGACGTAGCCGCCACCTAGAACCGCTACTCTCTTAGGAAGAGTTTTTAGCTCGAAAAAGAAATTATCACTAGTTAGGTACCCAGTTTCCTCTAAGCCGGGTATAGGGGGTATAAATGGTCTTGACCCTGTACATAGCAGTATTTTCTCTCCCCTAATAACTTCACCATTCACCTCGACTGTATAGTCGGCTATAAACTCCCCTACACCCTTGTATAAATCTATTTGAGGATGTTTCCTAAGGCCCTCCTCTATTTCCCCACTCTCCTTATATATCATATTCCTGGTACGCTCCAGTATTAGGCCCGGGTCTACGCCCTCTATCCTAGCTCTTATCCCAAAGAGGTGTGCTCTACTAATTTGGGCTAGTAGCTCCGCTGGGTAGAGAACCATCTTGCTCGGGATACATCCCCTCGTGAGGCAGATTCCCCCCACAATATCTTTCTCTATAACTGCTATACGTTTCTCAGGCCAACGCCTAACTACTTCGCTTACAATATTTAGTGCTGACCCTGTTCCAAAAGCTATTATGTCATATTCCTTGACCATATAATGAATTTATGTACTTATTCCTAGAAAATTTTTGTGGTATCCATTATACACTATAGAGTGGAAAACTATTTCCTTCGGACTCAAAATAAGCATAGAGTAGTATCCCAAGTTGCGCAGAGTACATTTTTATATCTGTTGACTGTAAATTAGTCTAATTGTGAGTCAACAATTTGTTGATAGAGAGGAAGATATCAAGTTCCTGGAAGAGAAATATAATGAACAAGGTGCTTAACTCATTATCATATATGGTAGGCGTAGGATAGGTAAAACCGGCTACTCCTGAGGTTTGCCAAGGAAAAACCCATATCTATATGCTTTGTGAAAAACCTCAGTGAAAAGAAATATTGAGAAAAATTGCTTGAAAAATAGCTACTTACTTGGGTAGGGAGAGTTCAGTAGAATATTGTTTAGGGGCTGGGAAGACTTGTTTAATGAGTTCTTCCAGTAAAGCCAGTGAAACTTGGCAGTGAGGGAGAGCCAGGAGAGGAGAGGTTTACGAAATAGACTATTCACTTATTTGAGTACTTGAGATATTTTGGCAACTAGGAAAACTTAAGACTTATATACGTTACGGTAATTAATACAGAGATATGCCATCAGCATCTAAGCGATGACGGCATGCAACCGTAACCCGCACCCAGTGGTGTGCGGGAATGTAGCCCCCAATGAAACACCGACCAAAATGAAGTGGCTGAGGGGGAAGCCCGTACAAGTTCCCATAGTTATCAAAATAACCTAAATACCATACACGGGCAACCACACTAATATAGCTACCTAAAGTATATAACTAGTGGGTAGAACCTACTATATTTGTAGGGGTTCACGGCTGGTAGACTTTTGTAGTTGTTTGTAGGTTTTGGTCTACCAGCCGCTTGGGATTCATTGGGCT
>JALURH010000017.1 GCA_027017025.1 Thermofilaceae archaeon | reverse complement strand
TAAAGGATGCTTGGAAAGCTATACTCACCAAATACTTTGAGGGGAAGATAGGCGATAAAGAGCTTGAAGAGTATATAGCGAAGCTGGGTGCATTAATAGAGTTTGAAGACCCGGGGACTGGGGAGAAGGTACTATTCACGGAGAAATATGCTATAAGTATAAGGGATAAGTTTATCTCGGATCCAGCATTTAAGGATGCCTTACTCAGTGCTTGGAAGAGGGCTGCACTAGAGAAATACCAGCAAATAGTTAAAGAGCTATCAGGGTAGGTAGGGAAAAAATCGATGAGGTCTCTATCAGCTATACTACGCGAGGTACGCTTCCACTCTGACCCAGTTATATTAATACAAACATTTTTTCCACTATTTATGTTACTAACATTCCTCATAGCTCCACTCATACATGTCTTACTCATAGCTACCCAGTATAGCATAGTTGAAGTATTTAGGGACCCAACGTTCTTCAGTACTACGCCGCAGGGTGTACCAGTTTTTATAACGAAAACAACTTTCCGTGGGAGAGAAATAATTCTAATAAAGCTTCAAGGTGTTAGTTTTGGGGCTATACCTAACTCATTGATGAATGCCGTTATTGTAACATTTTTTTCAAGTATCCTAGGCATTATAGTCGCCTTTGTTATGGCTAGATACGATTTTCCCGGAAAAACCGCTTTTAGGATACTAGCTACAGTACCCCTATTAATGACACCTTTCATAAACACGTTTGTTATAAAGAAGCTAACAGACTGGAGAGATGGGTTAATATCGTATGCTATAAACGATATCCTAGGGCTACCATATAGGATTGGATTCGAGAGCATAGCTGGCGTAGCGTTAGCACAGATAATGACATTCTTCCCAATAATATACCTCAATGTCTACTCCAGTATGGTAAATATTGATCCAAGCCTAGAGGAGCAGGCAGAAAACCTTGGGGCAAGAGGTATTAAATTGTTCCGTAGCATAACACTACCTCTATCTCTACCTGGGCTAGCGGCTGGAGCAGCTATAGTATTCATATTCTCCCTAGAGGATGTAGCTGCACCAATAGTTTTCAACGAGAAGAGATTTATTTCATACCAAATATTCAGTATGTTTATTGAAGCAACAACTGGTCAGCTATCACCTGCTGCAGCTGCTCTAGCCTTAATACTATTAGCCCTAGCTTTATCAGCTTTTGTGGGGATCAAAAAGTATGTTGCACTTAAACAGTACGCTATGCTTAGTAGAGGTGGGCGGTGGAAGCCACGTATTAGAACGCTTGGACCAAAGGGGGTATTAATAGTATACCTACTCTTATTACCACTTCTAGCCTTCTTTGCTTTCCCCCAGATAGGTGTTTTCCTCTACGCTTTCTCCAATAGATGGAGAGGCCCCCTACCAGAAGGCTTTACTCTATACAACCTTGGGCAGATAGTTGCTGACCCAGTAGTATCTAGAGCAGTTATGAATAGCCTAGTCTACTCGCTTTCCGCACTAGTATTTATACTATTGATGGGGCTTTCAGCAGCCTACGTTATATCTAGGGCTAGGCTTCCGGGAGTAGATGTAATGGATATATTGGTTACAGCGCCAATAGCCCTACCCGGACTAGTTATAGCTGTAGGCTATTTCTACTTCTTTTCCTCATTTTTCCCCGGTACGCTACTAGACCCTATAATGGCTGGGCCAGCCGCTGCCTTAGTTTTTGCCTACAGCGTCAGGAGACTACCCTTTACGGCTAGAGCAGTTTTCGCTGGTTTACAGCAGGTTCATATAGCGCTAGAGGAGGCTTCAATGAACCTAGGTGCTGGAAGATTCAAGACCTTCAGGAGTATAGTTATACCCCTCATAGTACTAAATATTCTAAGCGGTATATTGGTAAGCTTTGTTTACTGTATGAGCGAGACGAGCACGAGCGTAACGCTAGGGGGACTGGGGGGCGTTGGAGAAGGACATCAAGCCCCAATAACATTCATAATGTTAGAC
>JALURH010000016.1 GCA_027017025.1 Thermofilaceae archaeon | reverse complement strand
TAGTATTGATGAACTTGGGGTTTAGCTATGGGGGACACCGTAGTTTTCTATAATGTTACTAAGTACTACGTAGATCCTAGAAGTGGTGAGAAAATAGTAGCACTAGACGATATAAACTTAGCTATCCCTAGGGGGAAGATTACGTGCCTACTTGGACCCAACGGCTCAGGTAAAACAACCTTACTTAAACTTGCCTCTGGGCTAATAGTTCCAGATAGGGGAAGGGTAGCTGTATTTGGATACGATACCCGTAGCGACTTTGGGGAAATATGCGGGAAAATAAGTATCGTCTTCAGCAGGGAATATATACCTTTATCTATAACTGGGTTAGAGTATCTCACATTTTTCGGAATGCTCTACGGCTATACGAGGGGAGAGGCCTCTAGGAGAGCTAGGGAACTTCTACACCTAGTGGGTTTAGATAATAAAATCGATACCCTAGTAGCTACATACTCGACTGGTATGGTTAGGAGACTATATCTAGCTAAGGCTTTAATCAACGAGCCTAAACTAGTATTGTTTGATGAACCAACCACCGGATTAGACCCTGTTGCCCGACTAAATTTCTACTCCTTGGTGAATAACGTTAGGGAGGAGAGAGACATAACTATTATGTGGGCTACGCATGACCTAAGGGAGGCTGAAACTGTAGCTGAGAAAATCATTTTCCTCAATAAAGGAAGGATAATTGCCGAGGGCAGTAGAGAGAGATTCGAAGAGATATTTAGGTTTAAGGGTGTTGTTAGGGTAGAGGTTGATAGTAGCTCTATAGATAAATACTTGATAGAAGATTTGAAGCAGAGATACGGTAACCTTAAGGCCAGGGATAGTACTCTAGAGTACTACTATGTATCTGAGGACGATTTAACAGGTTTCCTACACCTGGTTTCAGGCAAATTCAGGATAGCGAATGTTACTACTAGTAAGCCTTCATTAGAAGACATATACCTTAGTTTCTTCGGTGGTGGACCATGAGGTCTCTGAGAACACTATATGCCTTAATGTACCTAGGTTTTAGGTCAATGACTTCCAATAGGCTATGGTTTATTAACGTCTTAGTTAACTATGGTGGAAGCATGGCTATACTACTCCTACTCCCTCTGTTCCTAGGCTATAGCTTAGGTGCTGAAGTAACGATGAGAAGCCTAGGGGATACCCTACTTTTATCTATTGCCTGGAGTATAATGTTCTCAGGTTCACGTAGTCTCCTCAAAACGATTCCTCGTTTAAGAACCTCTAGAGCCCTAGAGGAGTTCGTTATGGCTTACCCCCATATAAGTGTTATCCTTATAGGTGAGACGCTAATAAACCAGGTATTCACTATACTGGTTCTAGGACCTACACTTATCTTCGTATCTTTCCTACTAGGTTTATTCAACCCAAGTATCCTTCCGCTCTACCTCCTACTGCTAATTGATACCATGGCTATAGATATATCTACTGGGCTCATCCTAGCTTCTCTAGCGTGGAGACATGAACTTGGGGGAACCGTTGATGCATTTATGATACTAGCAACTTATCTATGTGGTTTCCTAGTGCCCCCAGAGGTTTTCCCGAAACCCCTAGCGTATATATCCTTCCTACTCCCGTGGACCTATTCTTCCCAGGCTGTAAGAAAGCTTCTAGGAGGAGAATTAGCCTACGTCTATTCCTCCCTACTCTACCTACCACTACTAGCGATCATACTTGGGGTAGCTGGACACCTGCTTATCGAGAAACAATTTAAGCATTCAAGGGTGAGGGGCGATTTATCTATATATATGAGATAAGAAATACCGGGGTTCAGCGTAGGTAGTATTTGTAAGCCCACATATGCCTTGATGTTTATCGGGGCTTGTCATCGGTCTCGCACCTATCCGCGGTAACCCCTCCCAGAGCCATTAACGCACCCCCTTTTCCACCGTTGAGGCCTCAAAGCCGAATGGTAGAAGGTACTCGGGCTCTGGGAAACCCATACACACCAGGTT
>JALURH010000015.1 GCA_027017025.1 Thermofilaceae archaeon | reverse complement strand
TCCAACTTTCTTACTCATATACCTATTCGCATGTTGTCTAGCTGCCTCTAAAGCATTAGCCCTTATTTGACCGGGTTTCTCAATAACTAGGCGAAGGGTAAAAGGAAAATCTCCTCTTGGATTCCCCAGATCAAATTTTGGGATCAATACTGGGGGCTGACTCTTTATATACTCCTTTCTAGTGTACGGAGGAGTTCCGAAATGCCTATAACAACGTCCAGGCCTTAGGGGCATAATATCACCTCATTTAGCTTAGCTTATTCTAGACTTAAACACTTTTTAAGTTTTTTGTCTCCAATAACTCATAAATTTTCCTGAAAATTCCTATTAGGAGTCTCACATCATTAGAGGATATACTACATTCCCCTATTATTCTCCTAAATGTAAGCATACTCCTCTCTCTTCTATGGTCTGGCAAACCCAAGAATCCACATATTTCACCTAAGTACTTAAAGAGCACATTTATTTCCTCACGCGAAGGCATTGCAACTCTAGGCCCTCTTGAAGCTTTGTTCTTAAAAAATTCATAGAATATTATTGCGGCAGCATGAGATATATTAAGTATCGGGTACTGAGGGTTAGTCTCTATAGTAACTACAACATCACATAACCTCAGCTCATCGTTCTTTAAACCTATATCTTCTCTTCCAAAAACAATAGCACTCCTACCCTTGAGAGTTGATAACTTTTTGGCTAGAGCTTCGGGAGTTATATACCTACGTAGAGGTTTAGGACCCTTTTTACCAGTTGTACATGCAACTAAATCAAACTGTTTAATTATTTCCTTAAAATTGTCTAGAATTATGGCATTCTCTAAAATATCAAAAGCATGGGCTGAAAATTTTCTAGCATCTAACCCTATGTTACACCTCGGATTAATGAGGTAAAGTTCTCGAAGACCAAAATTTTTCATAGTTCTAGCTAAGTAACCTATGTTTATCTCGTATAATGGCTCTACAAATACAACGGCAACCCTATTAGACAACTACTACACCATTACTTTGTTGGACTAAAGCTTATTTCAATTTAAACATTGGGTGAATGCTTTGGAATCGCTCCACGTATTTAAAGCGCTTTCAAATAGAATACGTTTAGATATAGTCAGGTATCTCGGGAATAGGGGTTCAGCAACATTTAATGATCTAGTTAGAGTAACTAAATCCAACTCAAGCAAACTTAGTTTCCACTTAAGAGTTCTAGAGGAGGCTGACCTAATTTTAGTGAACGAAGACGGACTCTATACCTTGACAGAAAAGGGGGAAGAAATATATGCCATCATTTCTAGAATGGAATTCCTACTAAAAAGACAACTAGAGCCAAGCGTTATCTTACATGATGGAGTAAAACTATCTCTTGAAACGTATTTACAGGATATAAGTGGACGAGTTCTAAGTGGTGTGCCACGTAAGAGAATAAAGGAGGGCCTCTCCAACATATACTTTAAATTAAAGGATATTAATGTAGAGAATATATCTGAAGACATTCTTTTAGCTTTTTTCTTAACAGAGTTCTTGGAATATATCATTAGTGATCCTATCCGAAGAGGATTTTTCGTAGCATTTAGGAATCAGGAAGAATCGGGTGAAACTTCACTTAAGGAGAATGTGGAAAGGATCGCAAGGATATTTGGGACTTCAATAGCTTTGGAAAGAATAGAAAGCTCTATAAGGAAACATATCGAAGAAGGATATTTAAGTATATGGAATCCTTACCCATCTATCATTGGTGCATCTGCCTTAGCAAATCTTGGTAACCATAAGCTAACGCTAACAAAGATGGCTAAAGCGCTAGATATTGTTAATGAAATCATAATTGATCATTTCATTGATCTTCATATAGATACTTTGAATGAGGTTTTAGGCATATTAACACTTCTAAACAATTTAGGTTATCCACATATAACAGTTATATTGGATCCTCCCGGAGAATGCCAAAAAGGATATCTTTCAGATAAACATAGAGAGTATACGTTAAAGTTC
>JALURH010000014.1 GCA_027017025.1 Thermofilaceae archaeon | reverse complement strand
AAGTTTCTCAAGCCGATTCTTAACACTTCTAATATAGTAAAGTAGTATACCCAACTTGGCTTCTCTCCCGAATAGCACAGCCATATAACCTACATCACCTATTTTAACAAGTATTATCCCCGATCCATCTGATGCATGCACACTTATCCACTCAGCCTCACCTTTACCTAATTCAGCACTAGTCCTGCTGCCCACCTCTGATAGAACAGCTGTGAGGGCTGCAACTTTCTCCTCAAGATCCCGTTCTCCTAAACTACTGTATAGTGGTAAACCATCACTAGTAGCTATAACTACTCCCTCTATTCCTGAGACACTAAATAAAGTAGAAACACTCTTTTTTATGTCTTCAATATTTAACGACATTTTTTTCTCCCCAAAAATTATTCAAATGAGATATATAAGGATGATAATGAAGATAAAAGTCTTATCAGAACCGAGGTTCCTCTTCACTCCATCAGACCCGCGGGCTATCATCATTTAAATAACCTTTAACTGCTCTTAGAAACTCTCTATAATCTTCTTTGCTCCAGGCAATAAGTCTTATTTCCACTAAATTACCGGTATCCTCTAATCTTCCTATCTCCTCAAGTATGGTAAAAATAGCTTCCCTTACTGGTACTCCTCCAACACCAGCTCCTAATGCTGGAAAAGCTACACTCTTTATACCTAACTTAATAGCTTCCTTAAGGGCTGCTCTAGCAGCTCTTCTAACGTTCTCTACACTTATTTTCATCGCAGGTTTCTCCATGGTTGGAACATGTATTACGTATCTAGCCCTAAGCTTACCTGCACCGGTAGCTACAGCTTCCCCTACTGGAACTGGGGCATATCTTCTAGCTTCATCTTCGATTATTTGCCCCCCTTTCCTTTTTATTGCACCAGCTACTCCTCCTCCCATAATCATTAGGGAATTAGCCGCATTTACTATAGCGTCAACGTCTTCCTCCGTTATATCGCCTCTCTTTATAACAATCCTAAGTCCTCTATAAGTAAACTCTTCCATCAAAATAATTTACTTAACTTTACTTATATAGGATATACCTCCAGATTTCTTTACTTCAAAGACTGTGTCTACAGCATCCTCAATCTCCCTATCATGTGTAACTACAATCAATTGAGGTATTTCTTCCTTTTCTGTAAATAATCTTCTTAGTGCTTCTACTAACCTTGTCCTGCGTTCATCATCGAGATTAGATGTAGGTTCATCAAGCATTATTAGCCCCATGGTTTCCTGAGAAATACTCCTAGCTATTGCTAATCTAAGACTTAATGCTATTACACTCTTCTCTCCCCCACTTAACGTATCTACGCTTCTCTCCCCACCATAATCAAATACAAATATGTTATAGTCTTCGTCTAGCCTTAAATCAACTATAGGCAAGTTAAACGATGTAACAAGTTCCTTCATATATATAGATATCTGAGGAATAATAGTGTTCCTTATAACTCTTTGAACACCACTTTTCCCGTAAGCTTCTCTTATTCTCTCCAGTATTCTAAGAAATTCTTTGGCTTCATAGAGTACCTTCTCCTTCTCTTCTAGCTCGGCTATTTTCGCTGAAATATCCCTAAGGTTTTTTCGCGACTCTTCATAAAGATCCTTTATATGGAGTATTTGGGTCTTTAGGGAAGATATATCTTTTTCAACTTCATGAAGTCTATTTAGGGATTCCTCATATTTATTCTCTATGTCTCCTATATCTTTAATTAAGCGTTCTTTCTCCCGAAGTTCCCTTGTTACCATTAATATATGTTTCTTTAGTTCCTCTAGTTTTTTCTCAAGGTATTCTTTCCTTCTAATCTTCTCCTTAATCAAAACTATTCTCGTCTTCAATTCATAGTATTCACTTACTTTATTATTTACGGTAGCAAGATCATCCTTTAAGCCTATTTTCTCTAAATCCTCTTCTAGCTTCTTTAGTTTTTGTTTTAAGATAGCTACTCTTTCTTTGGATTCT
Organism: Thermofilaceae archaeon; assembly: GCA_027017025.1. Lineage (GTDB taxonomy): Archaea > Thermoproteota > Thermoprotei > Thermofilales > Thermofilaceae > JALURH01. The sequence goes on along the minus strand of JALURH010000014.1, from coordinate 41 downwards.
ATAAATCTCTCCTTTCCCTCCTCTAAGGCTAGGAGTAGGCT
>JALURH010000013.1 GCA_027017025.1 Thermofilaceae archaeon | reverse complement strand
ATATTGACGTGCTCGTAGTGTCGCAGAATACTCCTAGAAGCAATCAGGAGAGGGCTGAAATCATAGCTAAAATCCGCCGGGAACTCGGCCCCTTTAATCCCTTCGAAATACATCTAGTGTCGTCTCACGAATTCGAGTGGTACAAGAAGTTTATAGATAAGCTAGAACATATCGAGTAATATTTATCGTGGTATTTTAGAGTTCTTGTCTATGTAGGTTTTGGTAGGGCTACGTGGACATTCATTACCCTGCGTTTCGCTCTCGTGTCTGCTACGCCAGCTAGTCACTGTTTTAGCTAGCCTCGCCGATATAGGGGCACATTTGGGGTTCATCTCCTCAATTCTTCATTGGAATCGTATAGCTAAGATAGAGTATTAGAAGATTTTTAAATTTCTCCCCCAACATCAGCACGCCCCTAGCAATAAGGTATCTAAAACCTATAAACTTCTACTAAGGTCTATAAAAGATGAAAAAGTTTTTTAGGCGAGCCCAGTATACGCTGGAACTCTACGCACGCTGCATATATACTCCATCACGCTAGAAAGAAAGAGTTGAATATGGGATGTGTCTTATCGATAGTAGAGGTGGCTGATGTTTCTGGATGAAGCTAAGGAGTTATTTAAGAGGATAGGTATCTTCCAACTAAGTAGGGTTCCTTCACTAATACCACTCTAGTTTTGCATAGATACTGTATAGTCTAACAAGTCTCTCCCTACTCTTACTCTAATAGTCAGTAAAGGGTTTTACGCTACCACCATTTATCATAAATGATACTATGGTTTCGGAATCGCAGAGTGAAGGAGGTGACTTAGGGTATTCACTATCATATTTTTTGGATTGGTTTGGCTTAAAAAGAGATATTATTGTTATGGTTGTATCGGTTCTCGTATTAACTATGGGAAACCAAATATGGATAAGATATATTCCTAAGTACCTAGAGTACCTGGGAGCTGGAGCCCTCATAATCGGATTATACGGCTTTATAGAGCAACTGGTTGGAGCTGTTTACCAATATCCAGGTGGGGCTATAGCCGATAAAATTGGGTCTAGAAACGCTCTCATACTATTCTCGCTGATCTCAATCATAGGCTATGTGATCTATTATTTCTCGCCTAGCTGGGAATTTATTATCCTAGGAATGTTTTTTGTATTGGTATGGGAGAGTATGTCTTCGCCAGCCATATTCTCTCTCATAGGAGAAATTCTCTCAAGATCTAAGCGGGCTATAGGGTTTAGCATACAATCTATACTTAAGAGAATCCCCATAGTGCTAGCTCCACCCATAGGGGGCTACTTAATACAGAGCTTCGGGCTAGAGGAGGGCATGAAAATAGGCTTCATAGCCTCCATCCTAATGTCTACTCTAGCTATAGTTGTGCAGAAGAAGTTTTATAGTGAGGGGAAGAGGGAAAAAATCGCTGAGAAGCTATGCTTAATTGAGTTGTGGTCGGCAATGAGCCAGAGCCTTAAACGTCTGCTAATAGCTGATATATTGGCTAGAACTGCTAGCTACATAGTTAAAGTATATGTCGTGCTATATGTCCTAAACATAGTTGGGGCACCACCTATCTATTACGGCTTCATGATATCAATCCAGATGATTACCTCAATCCTAAGTTACCTACCAGCAGCAAAGCTCGCAGACATCTATGGGAGAAAACCTTTTGTAACAGCTACTTTCCTATTCTTTGCCCTATTCCCCATAGCCCTAGTTTCTGTAAGGGAGCTCTGGCTCCTACCCCTAGCCTTTATAGTAGCTGGGCTTAGAGAGATAGGAGAACCTGCCAGGAAGGCCCTAATAGTTGATTTAGCGGGAGATAAGTTTAGGGGTAGAATTATTGGCTTATACTACTTAATAAGGGAATCTATAACTATGCCAGCCCCACTTATAGGGGGCTTTCTGTGGCTCATATCTCCAGAAACCCCCTTTTACATAGCATTTATTACAGGGACCCTAGGGGTAATAGTGTTTACATCTACCCGACTAAAATAAGTATTTCTAAAACTTAGACAA
>JALURH010000012.1 GCA_027017025.1 Thermofilaceae archaeon | reverse complement strand
CGGGGCGATGTAGTTATACTATTTGACCAAGCATTTGGGGGACATATTCCCGCCCTAATTAAAAAACTGAAGAGATTTAGGTTAGTTTTTCACACAACTAACCACTACCCCTGGCTAGAGGACGAAATAAACCCTAGACTATACTGGGTTATACTTAGGATAGCTTTGTCCCGCTGTGATATAGTGAGTGTCGGGACGGAGCAGCTGAGGAGAAAAGTTGTAGAGAGAACTAATGTAGCTGAGGATAAGGTACAAGTTATACCCCAGAGCCTGAGTCTAAGGATACTGAATGTTGCCAAGAACCTGGGAGTTAGTGAGAAATATGGTGTCAAAGACGATGATTTCCTCTTACTCTTCGTGGGTAGAATTATACCGCATAAAGGTATATTGGATTTAATCAAAGCTATGGAGCTGTTAGTAAGTATTTACCCAAATATTAAACTTATCTTAGCTGGCCCTAGATCCGAGAAACATAGTTTCTCCGGCAAAGAGGAGGTAGGTAATTTCTACAGGGAGGTCTACAGCTACATAGTTTCAAAGGGTCTTATAGATAATATTATCTTTACCGGTGTACTACATAGGAGAGAGCTCCTCTCCCTATACCTAGAGTCAGACGTATTTATCTTTCCATCATACAAGGAGGGGTTTGGTACAGCTCTGCTAGAGGCTATGGCCTTCGGGAAACCTGTGGTAACCTATAACCACGAACCCTTAAATATAGTTGTCAACGAAGAAACAGGTATCTTGGCTGAACCAGGGAATATAACCGAGTTAGCGAAAGGTATATCCTACTTCTACGAGAACCCTAGTGTAGCCCGTAAATATGGTCTGAGGGCTAGGAGGAGACTGAAGGAAGAATTTAGTGTTGAAAGAGTTTGTGACCGCTGGGAGGATATGTTTAGATCCCTACTGAATATCTAATTTTCTCCAGCGATCTCCTCTAATACATCTAGGATATAGTCCTGCTGTTTTCTTGAAAGCCCAACGAATATAGGTATTGAGAGAACTCTTCTGCTAGCGTCCTCGGTGTTCTTGAGTAACCCAGGTCTATACCCATATAGTGATCTATATAGGGGCTGTAGGTGTATTGGAGGGTCATAAGCCTTTCTGGTCTCCACGCCTCTCTCATTAAATAACTTAATAGCTTTGTTTCTAAGGCTACCTCCATGAAACTTTATTGTGTAGAACATGTAGGTATGGCGCACATATGGCGCCACATATGGTGGAGCTATCTTGTCCCCACACTTCTCCTCTATTTTCTCGGTGTAGTACTCTGCTATCCTTATTTTCTCGGAGATCACCCACTCTATCCTCCTCAGCTGTACAATACCTAAAGCAGCCTGTATGTCGGTCATCTTATAGTTATAGCCTAGCACTACGTGATGGAAAACGCCGTCCTGTCCCTGTGATCTAAGTCTCCGGATTTTCTCTGCGAGATCACTATAGTTTGTTGTAACCATACCTCCTTCACCGGTTGTCATATTCTTGTTTGGGTAGAACGAGAAACAACCTAGGTGTCCTATGCTACCAGTAACCCTACCCTTGTAAATACTGCCGTGGGCTTCTGCAGCATCCTCAATTATGAATAAACCTTTTTCTTCAGCTAGCTCCATAAACTCATCCATCTCTGCGGGGTGGCCAGCGTAGTGAACAACTATTATCGCCTTGGTTTTATCGGTAATCTTTCTCCTTGCATCCCCAGGATCTATATTTAGGGTTAGGGGGTCTATATCTACAAAGACTGGCTTAGCCCTCTGGTAGAGAACAACATTCGCTGTTGCGATAAATGAGAAGGAGGGTACGAGTACTTCATCTCCCTCACCTACCCCTATAGCTGTTAATGCTAGGTGGAGAGCAGCGGTGCCATTAATAGTTGCTATAGCGTGTTTTACACCAACGTATCTACCGAATTTTTCCTCAAATGACGCAACATAAGAGCCCTGTGAGAGTTTCCGTTCTCTTACAGCATTGTATACAGCTATAGCATCCTCCTCGGTGATATAGGGGTATGCGTATGGGATTAG
>JALURH010000011.1 GCA_027017025.1 Thermofilaceae archaeon | reverse complement strand
GTATATAACTTGGTTGACCCCGCCCGAGTAAATGGGCAGGAGCAACCCGCACCCGTGGGAAGCGGAGGATACATGCGCTCCATGCCCGAAGATAGAGGAGGGAGGGGCGGGGATTTTTTACCTATGTAAAACATTCGTTACAGCTAACTTAATTATAGCACCTATCTTAAATACATTTTGTGCTCTATCATGAAATCGGTAGTATTTGCTGCTGGAGAGGGAACTAGGCTTAACCCTTTAACTTCTACAAGACCAAAGCACCTATTGCCACTGGCTGGTAAGCCGCTTCTAATACATATCATACAAGAGATAGCCTCAGCGGGTATAGAGGAGATAGGCATTGTAGTCCATCATTATAAAGAGAAAATAATTAATATCCTAGGTGATGGATCTATTTTTAATGTAAAGATAAGGTATATCTACCAAGATAAGCTTGATGGTACAGCCTCTGCTCTCGAGGTTTCTAAAAATTTTGTAGGTAATAATGATGTTCTAGTCGTTTACGGGGATGTCACAGCTACACGGGATATAATTGAAGGGGCTATAAACCTTTTCAAGGAAAAAAACCCTGACTGCGTCATTGTTGGGGTAGAAGTTAAAAATCCAGAGGAGTATGGAGTATTGTTAGTAGAAAATGGTAGACTAAAATGTATCGTAGAGAAACCGAAGAAAGAGGAAGTTACATCTAATTTGATTAACGCTGGAATATACGTGTTCAGTCCTGCGATATTTAAGACTCTAAATAAAATAGGTTATTCGCCTCGGGGAGAAAGAGAGTTAACAGATGCAATAACGATGCTTTCAAAAAAGGGTAGTGTACTAGTATTTGATGGTGGAGGAGGATGGTGGTTTGATATAGGTAGGCCTTGGGATTATTTAGATGCAAATAGGTTCTTTTTAAAGAAGATAAGGAGAAGCGTTAAAGGTTATGTTAAAGGTTATCTTGAAGGAGAAGTTTTCGTAGGTGAAAATGCTGTAATAATGCCTGGTGCTGTAATTCTAGGTCCAAGTTACATAGGTTCAAACTCTGTTATTGGACCTAACTCTGTAGTGGGACCCTATACATATATAGGTAAAGGGGTATCAATAGGCAGTTTAACATCAATATCTTCTTCCATAATAATGGATTACAGTGAAATAGGCTCAGGGACGATAATTGATGAGAGTATAATAGGAGAGAAAGTAAAGATAGGCAATAATGTGCTTATAAAAAGTACGGTAAGCTCCGATGAGACTATAAAAACTATAATCAAGAACAGAATTATTGATAGCCGGAGGAAGAGGTTAGGAGCGATAATAGGGGATAGATGTGTAATCGATGATAGAGTAATACTTTACCCAGGAACATCTATCCAAAATGATACTATTTGGAGAGAATCAAATATATTTCATTTAGGTTAGCTAAAAGAGGTGGGTAGAATGTATACATATCCGCGTTTTAGGTTTTATAGGGGGGAGCTATTAGAGCTAGCTTTAGCCACACTAGCTGTGTATGCTGTTTTCCTTAGCGAACTAGGGTGGTTTATATCTCTTAGACTAGCATTATATATATTTCTTCTTTCCTTCCTTGTGTACGTTCCACATGAGCTAGCGCATAAATTCTCTGCATTGTATTTCGGGTATCCAGCGAGGTTTAAACTAATACCGGAATTCTTTATCCTAACATTGGTGTCTACTCTCTTACCGTTTAAAATAATTGTTCCAGGGACTGTACTTATAACGGCTTTCTCAGTTACTAGGAGAACTATGGGTGTAATATCTGCTATGGGTCCATCAACTAATTTGGTAATAGCTCTAGCATCAATGGCGGTAGGGGGGCCATATGCCAGGGTGTTAGCAGATATAAGTGCGTGGATAGCTTTCTTTAACCTAATACCCTTTGGACCGTTAGATGGCAAGAAGGTTCTCGATTGGAACCCTATATTATGGATTCTCTTAATAGCTCTATCTGGATTCATGGCTTTCCTATAACTATTATAGAAGATATATGATAGATGGGGTACGAAGAGGTAGGGGGGGCTAAAT
>JALURH010000010.1 GCA_027017025.1 Thermofilaceae archaeon | reverse complement strand
GGATAATAAGATCTAAGCTCAATATCTTCCTGCCCTCTAGCAGTGATAGGGTCTATTTTCGTTAATGTATAACCATTAATTTTATCTGCTATGTTTCTTAGATATTGTGAATAAATATGTGTGAGTTTAAAATTCTACTGAAGACGCTGGAGGGAAAATCTATAGCTGCAAAAGATATTATAAGGATAATTCGTAGAGGTAAATCGCTTTTGCTAGTTGATGTCCTAGGATCAAATACGCTAGTTAATGACTCAATTGTTGATAGAGTTGATGTAAGTAATGAAGAAGTAGAGCTATTAAGTCACCCATTAATTGGCTCATTCCTGGAAGTAATTGAAGCTAGCCTCCAATACAAAAGAGGAGAGAAAACTAAGGAAGAACTAGAAAAGATATGGAGCGAATTTAAGTCTGAGGGAGATAAACTTATCGACGGATTATAGGTTACTGGAGGTATTTCTCAACTATAATGTTCTTCACCTCCTCTATGCTTTGGACAACCTTCGAAGAAGGGGCGTAATCCAGTAATGCTTTACCAACCATATCTGCTCTTATAACTGCTTCATCAAAAGGTATGTGTCCTAGGAGGCTAATACCTATTTCACCTAGCCCTTTACTTATGAAAACCTTATCTTCCTCGGATAGAATCTTGTTACCTATAGCAGCTACTTCACGTATCTCTATTTCCCTAGCAAGCTTATATATACGCTCTGCAGTCTCAATAGCCTTTATGCTCGGCTCAACTATACACAGCATCAAATCAACACCTCTAGCTGTTCCGCGACCTAAGTGTTCTAACCCAGCAACCATATCAAGCACAACTACATCTCTTCTACCTAAGAGTATGTGGGAGAGCAGTGCCCTTAGGAAAGCGTTTTCAGGACACATACATCCGGAACCACCCGACCTTACTGTACCCATGACTAGGAGTTTTACACCATCCGGTCCAGTAACCCCAAATCTATCAACTACATCATCAACTTTAGGTGTGAAACTCATAATACCTCCAAAGAAGGGCTGAACTCTTGAGCGTATAAACTCAATATTCTCTGAAAGAGGAATAATTTTTTTAGCTATCTCCTCCGGTATGCCTAAAGATGAGGCTAGGTTAAGGTTAGGGTCGGCATCTATAGCTAATACATTGTATCCATCCCTAGCCAATAAACGGGCAAGGGTTCCAGCAATAGTGGTTTTCCCCACGCCTCCTTTTCCTACAATAGCTACCTTCATGTATCTCGTTATAGAAACTTGAAACCACTATTAAAATGAAAGTTTAAGCCAAATCAAAAATTCTTTACTTAATTCTCTGGTAATATCCTGTGGTTAAGTTATTAAGGAAAGTAAAGATTAACGATAAGAGGTATATTGTAAGAGCTATAAGAACAAGATATTGGAGACCTGGGTTTAATTACCTTGAAGATATAGCTAGATCCCTAAGGAAAGTAGGGATCAAGGATGGAGATATAGTGTTCATCTCTGAAAAAGCTATCTCCACAGCTAAGGGGAATATAGTGGATGAAGACAAGGTAAAGCCTAGCCTATTAGCTAAACTGATAGCAAGGATATGGATGAGATTTGCTTGGGGTTATATCCTCGGGCCACTATGTGGTTTAAGAAGAGATATTATGGAGTTTCTCCGCAAATATCCCCTGGATTATGGTGCAAGACATAAGCAGGTTGCACTAAGATTCTCCGGCTTCCTTAATGCACTATGTTTTGGATCTGAGGGAGGTATAGATGGTTCTAACCTACCCTACGCATATGTTTGTTTACCCCTACGCGAACCCGAAAAAGAAGCCAGTAACATTAGGGAATTTATAGGAAAAAAGCTAGGTGTCAATGTAACTATAGTAATAGTGGACTCCGATAGATGCTACATCTGGAATAGACTATGCATCTCTATACGTCCTACGTCAATTAAAGGTATTAGAAACTTCGGCGGCTTTATAACATACGTTATATGTAATACCCTAAAGGTGAAGAGTAGCCCTACTCCAGTAGCTATCTCAGGAGAAGATATATCTCTCGACGAATTACTAAAATTAAATAGGGTAGCTGAGAAAACTAGGGGCCGAGGTGCTGGGCGTAGTGTATGGGAAATGGCTGCGAGATTTGGCACCACACTCACTGGTGTAACGTGGGAAATGCTTGAAAGCATACCTCACTATCCTATTGTAATAGCACGTAGAGTCTATTAAGCCAGCCTAGGCCTACTGCCTATTAATCCACTTTCTAAGTGCGGCGGTAACTATCTCTAGGTAGAGTCTACGTGTACCACCAAGCTTATAGAATTTTTCGAGAGTTTCTAAGTACTTCCTCTCTACCTCATCATAACCCTCTTTGCGCCATCTCCAAATATAGAATGGGTAGCCAAAGACCTCGAATACGCGGGTATCCTCCTCTTGTATAGAGTTTAGATCTTTTGCTAACTCAATGGTGTTAAGTACTTTATAGCCTATATGTATCCAGAACTCTATGGCAGCCTTATCCTGTGGGAGCACCATTATGTATGCCGCTGAATCCCGCTTTTTTATGTAGTTTTCAGCTTTTTCGACAAGTTTCCTCCCTATACCCATACCGCGGTAATCTGGAACAACATAAAGCTCCTCTAACCAATGAGCTCCTTCTCTCTTCGAAATATGGATAAATCCCACAGGTTTTTCCTCTAAAAAGGCTACAAATATCTGGTCTCTCTGAAGAAATTCTCTAACTTCTTCCCTATACTCATCGATACCACGAGGGGATAAGCCCTGTCTAGATCTTAATTCTTTAAAAAACTTGTAGTATAGACTAAGTATATCCTCTAAATTGTCCTGAGTAGCAGACTTTATAACTAACTGCATTACAGACACCTTTTTGATTAATGGAGTAGAAGATTAATTAAGAGTATCGTTTGTCTAATTATAAGAGCCATAGCACAGCCACAGCTGTACACGCAGAGCTCATCCAAATTGTGGTAAATGTTGCATCCCTAAAGCATTAACGCCTAGACCCCAGATTAAAATATCTCCAGTACCTAAGTCTATAGAAATGATATTCAGGTTATTTACACCCGAAGAAGTGTTTAACATAGATGCTGTTCTCGTAGACACGAGAAGAGCTATCGAGTATAGGGCTGGACACATACCGGGTGCAGTATCTATACCTCTCTCCAGAGTAGTGAAAATACGGGGTCTAGCGCTCGATATCCCCTCTAGAAGGGAGATAGAGTCTATATTATCTAGTAGCGGTATAGAGCCTAACCAGTGGGTAGTAGCCTACGACGACTCAGGTGGGGTAAAAGCCGCTAGGTTCCTCTACACCCTAGAGATATATGGGCACGAGAAGCTGGGTCTACTCGATAGAACCTATAGCATATATGTAGAGGAGGGAGGCAAGATCTCTAGGGAGAAACCTAAGATGTATCCAACGAATTACGTAGCTACCCTAGATGATAATAGGGTCTTAACCAAGGAAAAATTACTTCAATTAATACATAGCGGCGAGGCCATAATCGTGGATACTAGGAGTAGAGAGGAGTACCTAATGGGGCACATACCCCGCGCTATAAATATTCCCTGGCTACTCGTAGCGGGATACAGGAGAGTACTGAAAAACCCTGAGGAGATTTCCAGTATCTTCTCCGAAAGGGGGATAAGGGTGACAGATAGTATCATAACCTACTGTAACGAAGGAACAGCTTCAGCACTTGTAAGATATGGTCTCTTCATAGCTGGCTACGAGAAAGTACTCAACTATTACCTATCTTATAATGAGTGGGGATCTGACCCCACGATGCCCAAGGTAGTGTTCCTCCAAAGGTAGTTGGATCTACCTTAACATCGAATACTTAAATGATGATTCCTAGAACAAATTCTTGTTAAATGTTGTTCTAAACTTTAAACTTTAAATATTATTTAAATAGTATTTTTTCTATGGGTACCATCACTATAGTTATAAGTGATGAGCTTGAGAGGGAGATCAGGAAGTTAGTTAGCGGGGAAGGTAAAATCAAGAAAGGAGCATTATCGAAATTTGTTGAGGACGCATTATGGTTCTATATAAAATCGCTTAACGTCGAGGAGAAAGTATTTAGGGCAATTAAAGATGGGAGGGTAATAGCTGAGGCTAAATCACTCTACGACCTAGCTGATAAACTCAGGGAGATCGGCGTTAATCCAAGAAGCGTAAGGATAATCTCCTCCCCTCCTCCTAGTTTGCGGAGGAGATTTGGGTTAAGGTGTAGAAGAATTTGATAATAGATACAACTATTTTCTTGAGAATAGTTTTAGAGAACCCATTACTCGGGGAAAGGTATCCAAGTGAAGGCGAAGTATTAGCTGTATTAGATACAGGGTATGAAGGTTTCCTAGCAGTTCCATGGGAGGTCTTCGATGCCCTTAAATTAGGAGAACTTATGGTGGGGAAGGGAGAGCTTATACTACCAAACAAACAGGTAATAACTACTCGAACAGCCTATGCTGCAGCTAGGATTGTTGACGCTAAGGTTCTTGTAGAGGGATTAATTGAAACATTTAATGAGTTAGATGAGATAGTTGCTGGACAAGAATTTCTCTCAGCTCTCCACCTAGTAATCGATTACTGTAGGAAACATGTAGATATTAGATGCTATAGATCCCTTAGATAAGTAATCTATTTCTCAACTTTCTTTAAGCTTTCCTCGAATTTCTCCAGAAGGATTTTTATAGCTAAACTTCCAGCCTTTATCATACCTCATAAAGCGCTAGGTTACTCCAAATCCAGTCTTCATATACTACCAATACCCTATACGTATTGAGTAGTTTCCCCATAGCTAGTTTCCTCAAAGCCCTAGCTAGAGAAGTTAACTCATACACTGGGATATATTTTGAAGCTGGAAAACCTGTTACCATCAAAGTCGTGAAGAGACAATAAAGCTAATTGTAAAGCTAACACATGGAATTCCCATTCTGCTATTTCTAGCTCTATTTTATTCTTTCAGGATACGTATAGACCGTAGCTCCCTTCCCCCTCGGTACACTAACTACGGTTACTCCAGTCCGCAGGGCAACATATATACCCGAGAATAGGGGGCCACGTAGCGAAACCGCTATAGGTATACCTACCCTACTGGCTTTTAAAACCATATCTGCCGATAGCCTACCAGAAGTTACTAGTATTGCTTCCCCGAAATCTACACCCTCTCTAGCTGCTCCACCAATAACCTTATCTATAACAGCGTGCCTACTTACATCCTCCCTATAGACTCTAAACTCATTACTCACTACTATAGCTGCCGTATGTAACGCTAATTCGCTACGTGGAAAACTTCTTCCAGCTATAAAATCCCTAACTATTTCAACAAGTCTTCCAGCACATACCCTATGCCTCGACAAAACGTAGGGTACAGAGCCTCTGCTTAGAACATTAAAGTAGTCTTCAAGTGATCCACAGGACGATAGAACCAGCCTGGCGCTACCATATTTTTCTAGCCTAGGCTTAGCTTCCGGAGACAAATATATACTTATATCTGTGTTCTCAATAGATACTGACTCTACTTCATCTAATGTACTTACTATCCCCTCACCAAGTAGATATCCAATTGCTAGATCCTCTAGGTTCTGTGGTACACCGAATAAAGTAAGTATATGTTTATTATCTACAAATATATTGATGGGTAGATCTAGGGCTACATTATCCTCTACAACCACTTTAGCGTCCTTTAGGATCCGTACCCCACCGACTTTAGTAGAAATAACCATACCTAGAATATTACTTGGAGGGGATATGAATAGTTCCCCATATAATGTTTGAAGGCTTTATAGTGGAGTACACATTTTTTCTGGCAAAAATTCTGGTATAATTTGCGGATCTCTATGAAAGAGACTGGGATAATCAATATACGAAAAAACTTTTTAGAAAGTGTTAATGATAATATTTAATAATAATATTTTTTAGGAAATATATGGTGAAACAATGCTACTAGTTGGAGAAGCACTAGTAGGGGAGGGAAACGAGGTTGCGCACATCGATCTAGTAATTGGGGACAAAGATGGGCCAGTAGGCTATGCTTTTAGTACCTCCTTAGCTTCTCCGCGGGAGGGACATACCCCTCTCCTAGCAGTTCTAGAACCTAATCTACAGCCTAAACCCTCTACCCTAATTGTAAACAAGGTGACTATAAAGAATGCTTTCCAGGCTGAACTCATGTTTGGGCCGGCACAAGCTGCTGTAGCAAAAGCTGTTGCTGACTGCGTAGCTGAGGGGATAATACCGAAGGACATTGTAGAGGATATTGTAATAATAGTCTCAGTATTTATCCACTGGAAGGCAAAGGATAAGAAGAAAATATATGAATACAATTATGAAGCAACAAAACTGGCTATAAAGAGAGCCTTCGCTAAGGAGCCTAAAGTAGAGGAAGTACTTGAGAAGAAAGACAAAGCTAAGCACCCATTTGCTTAAAAATTTAAATATTTTTATTTAGCTGAACCGGTGCTGTCAACTTAAGATTTTTTATGGGGGTCTGCTCTCCAGCAACATGCCATGCAGCTAAAGGCACTTATGCTGTGGGAGTGGGGCTCACTAGAGATGGTGCTCTTGCGATATATCTTTTTATGCTTGGGGTAGGTGGCTAGAACACTAGAGCTAGTAAACAGCGTAAGCTACAACGCCTCCCTTATGCGGCTTCACCCTTATTTTCCTGGGCTTGGGGTCTCTCTGCCTAGCCAGCAGTGCGTTACCCCTAACGCCGTAGAGTAGGTGTAGTTTAGAAG
>JALURH010000009.1 GCA_027017025.1 Thermofilaceae archaeon | reverse complement strand
GTGTGAGGGGGTGCTTGGGCTAAGATGTGTGGGCGACCCCGCGAGCCCAAAGCAATGATGAAAACATTAGCTAAGGGGAAGCCCGAATCACTTCAGCCACTCAGCACCACCCAGTGAGCGAACCCCCACAAAAAAGCTAACAGCACCAGTGTTATAGTTTCTAGAAATCTATCAAATAATCTAGTTTCAGACTTCTAATTATTAGATTTAATCCTTCTTTAGTAACTTTACCATCCGGGCCGATAACAAGATCACGAGGCGGGTATATTAAAAAATCCTTGTAATACCCCGAAGTATTAACTATATAGAAGACATGAATAGCAAATAGCAAAATATTTAACTGCTTAGAGGATAGCTTCTTCTCTAATGATATAGCTTCATCTAAAGTTATATTTACCCTTTTCATAAGAGATTCTATTATTCCCTGAGGATTGTCGTCCATAACAGTTAACAGATCATCTATACTTACTCCCTCATCTTTCAGGAGATCATATAAAGCCTGTCTTAATGTAATGATTCTCCTCATCATACTCGTTTCAAAAGTAAAATGTGGGTTAGCGATTTTAGTTTGTTTAGTATATAAGTAAGTAAGGTGAGTAATTAGTGTCTAGTGAAAGTATTTGTCCATCTCTCTATCGTGACGAACAAGGCAATTTCTACTGTGCATATGCCGATGGGAAGAAGATTGACCCAGGAGTCATGCCTTGCCTAGGTACATATTGGGAGTGCCCCATATATACTAGGGTTACGAGAGACAAAGAAAGGATGGAGGAGGAAACTAAGGAACCAGAATCTATAGAGCACGAAGAAGGTATATCGCTTGCAGAAATAGAAGAAGAGAAACCTGAGGTAGAGGAAATAAAAAGAGAAGAGGAGGACATTCTAAGAAAACTTGAAACACTTGAGAGCAGAGTTATAGATTTAAATCATACTTGGGAAGAATACGAGAGAAATGCTAGAAGAGTACTTGAAGATTGGGATGAACTAAGAGAAGAAACGGAACTTATTCTTTCTGGGATAAATTCATTACTAGAATCCTATGAAAAGGAATTAAGAGAATTAGATGCTAGATTCAAGCTTGGATTACTGAGTGAGAACACATTTAATGAAATTAAGTCTGAGATAGATAGGAAAGCTGCAGAATATCTGGAACTTAAAGATAATATAGAATATTTATTGCAGAGAATTGAAAGAGTAATAACTCCCCATTTCAGACGTATAAAGGTTTCGGAAGTAAAGCCGGAATTAGCTAAACTCAGACTTAGCCTTAATAGGCTCGAGAATATGTTTAAGGAGGGAAGAATATCTGAAGAAACCTATGAACGAGTAAAGAGACAGCTAGAAAAACAAATAGCTAGACTAGAGAAACTGAAAGGGGAGGTGGAGTAGTTGTCAGATGAACACATATACAGAAGCCGGGCAAAATTGGAGGATCTTTTTAAGGAAATAGATGAACTCTGGGCTCAATACCGCTCAAGAGCCAAAGATGCGATTGAGGAGTGGGATAAATCTCGCGTAGAACTCCTCGAAAAAATCTCACTTTACGTGGGTTTTCTAACCAGTATCGAGCGTGAATTAGAGGAGTTGACTGTAATGGTGGAGCTTGGATTACTTAGTAAGGAAAAAGTTAGTGAGAAAATGGAATACCTCTTTAGGAGAAGAGAAGAATTAAAACTCAAAATCAATGAGCTTAAGGAAACTCTTGAACAATTCGAGAAATGGGCTCTTACCCACAGGAAACGGATAGGGCCAATTACTACTATAAGTGGAGAAGAAGAATTAAGGAGTAAGCTTGAAGAATTAGAGAGATTAAAGGAGCGTGGAACTATAGATGAGAAAACTTACAAGAGATTAAAGAACGAACTGGAAGCGCTTCTAGCTATATTCAAAGAATAATGTAAATATTTCTATCTCCTTTTTACTCTTTTTCTTCTTTTTTTGTTCTTTCATGACGGCATTGATCATCTCATTTTCAGAAACAATGTAAACAGGAATGGTAACAATTATCCCAAAGGCATCATTGATACGAG
>JALURH010000008.1 GCA_027017025.1 Thermofilaceae archaeon | reverse complement strand
CTGGAGGGTCGTATGTAAAGTGGAAAATAAGCCCCCTACTATATCCATTGATACTTAACCTAACCTTAGCAATAACCTTAGAGCTTAACCCACTACCTACTTGTGCAGACACTACATATACTTCCCCGGTTTTAGAAATAGACAATATAGCCGAGCCTGTATTATACAGTATTTTGAGGAATCCTCCCCCAAGATCCCTTATCTCCCTGATCTCCTCGGGATAACCCCTTAGTGCTAGGAGAGGCTCTAATGTAAGCCTGAAACCATAATCCTCTAGTACAATTCTATCAGCAAAAACCTTAATCATATAAAAAATAGCTAGGAACACTTATTTCAAGCTAAAGGTATTTAAATTACCGCTAAATCCTATCCAGCTTTAAAAACCACTAATATTTACTCTAACTGGAACTTATTAACTGTTTCAGTAAATTACTCCTCTCTTCCTAGCTACTGAGAGAGATTTCCTAACCATCACTACACCAACTGGAACTAAAGCCGTGAATAATAGTAGTGCTATTAGATCCGGCATAACCTTAGAGATTGGTGACCCATAGAGTAGTGCTTCTCTCACTCCCCTTACAGTATATGTGTGGGGTAGAAAATAGCTAATAGTCCTAAGTTCTGGTGGAAGAACATCTATAGGGTAATAGATACCGGATACTAATGGCGCAATTAGTGTTACAAACCACCTAATAGGTTCCACCCCCCTATATGTTCCGAGGAACCAATACATGCTGGCCGATACGAGACCTATTCCACTACACGCTAATACGCCTAACACTATAAAGATAGTTGCTAGTTGAACATTAGCTCTAGGATTAATCCTAAGACCAAATACGTACGTACCTGCAAGAATGTAGAGAAAAAGTAGCAGAGTGTGAGTAAAATATCTGAGACTTACTCTCGCAATTACAAAGGTGTAGGGAGGTATCCTAGCTAAATATAGGTAATCGATCTGGCTAACTCTTAGACCACCAAATACACCAACCCTACCTCCGTAGAGAGCACTAATAGTCTCATAGTATACTGTAAGCGAAACATGCAGGAGTGTATTAGCGGCAAGCCCCACTATTATAAAGGATATAGGATCACCATAGGGGAGATACGCTGGGTTGCGTGCCACAAATAGTTTAGCGAAGAAAAAGTAGCTAGCTATACCCACACATATACTAGCCACCTGGAACGGTATATTCCACACCCACCATACGCCGTAGCCCTTCAGTTCAGCCCAGTAGAAAGTAATAATATGCCTAAGATCCACCTTAATTCTCTCTTTAATTACGCTGAACCTTAGCAACCCTTTCACCCTGCACCAAGTATATAAACACGTCCTCAAGCGTGGGTCTAGATACTTCGATACGTTCTATCCTCGCACCGCGAGACACAAGCCTTGTAACAAGGTGGGGTAACATGCTATCTGCATCAGGCACACCTAACCTAATTTCATATCTACCTACTTCACGATCTAAGGTATTTATCTCAGAGTACCTGGCGCCACTACAGAACTCCCTAAGGTCAAAGTAAACATTATTTAACCTAATTTTAATAGTATCTACCTCACCTACTATCTTAGTTAATTCCCTGGGAGACCCTTCAGCAATCTTCCTCCCCCTATTTAGCAAAATAACATGATCCGCTGTTCGCTCAACCTCGTGGAGGTGATGCGTTGAATAAAACATTGTTACCTTCTTCTCCCTGCATAAACGTATAAGGTAATCTTGGACTGTTCTCACAACCTCGGGGCTTAAACCCATTGTTGGCTCATCTAGCAGGAACACAGGTGCCTCTCTCATGACACCTAGAGCTAAAACTAGCCTTGCTTGCTGCCCCGTAGATAATGCACCCACGGGGTTATTTTCTATATCCTTAAGTCCTGTTATCTTTAAGGCCTCTTCTACTCGTTCTCTTTCGTATCCCATTAGCTTAGCCATAATCTCTAAGTTCCTTCTCACCGTTAATCTCAGATTAGCCCATATAGAGCCCGCTAGAAGCGACGGAATATAGTTTATAACCTCTAAAACCCTCTTCCTCTCATTAACTACATCGTAGCCCATAACTTCAGCTCTCCCACTAGTAGGTAACAGAAATGTCGCTAAAATGCGGAGCAAAGTTGTTTTACCAGAGCCATTAGGACCTAAGAGATAGGTGAAGCTTCCCTTCCTGACCCTTACATTAAGTTTATAGAGTGCATGGATTATTCTCTTTTTAGCTGTTGCTTTTTTCCATAGTTCATAGAAAAATACGCCTCCATGCTCTATCCCACTTGAATAATAATTGGTTATTATAGAGGTTTTAAACTCCCTTGTTAAATCGTATGTCGCAATAGCGTATTGGTTGCCCATAGCACATCACTTATAGGACACCTTCCTTTTTCAATCTATGCACATAATTACTTAGACACATATAACTTTATGAAACTTCCCAAAGCATCCCTATCCATTACAGCATCACAGCATATTGAAAGCATATTGCCCGTCTTGCGGTAAGCCTCATAGAGACAACCACCATTACAGAATGGCAGTGTATCACATTTCCTGCACACAGGATTCTTAAGCGGATCCCCATCATATATTTGTAGTAAATAGGTTTATATTGATTGGACTCGATGGTTCCTACGGAAAATCTTTCGTCGCCTAGGAGACCCCAGTATTTATAGAGAACTCCTCTAGGATCTATTATTAATCCTTCCTTCATTGCGGTGCAAAGTGCAAGAGATACAGGATGCTAGTCCCAGATATGCTTCCCCTAGTTTCTCCCAAAAATTTATATACTGGGTTGGGAGAACAGAGATCCTTTTCGGATTCTTATTTTTTCTCAGACTTCCTGATATAGAGAGCTTCTCGGTATTCATCTATAGAAGGTAGAATATTGTTAACAAAATATTCCACACCATATACCACGCTATAGAACTTTGTCTCAAAGTTGGAGAAAGATAGGTTCTCGAATGAGCTTTCAGCATGAACAACAATATCTTTACCTTTAGTCAGTCCATATGCTACCTCGTTTAAATAGAACGTGTCTGTAAGTAGCTTCTCATAAATCTCTCCCCTAAGCTCATTGCTAAGCATCTCAGCATTCATTAGTAAAGCTACAGTTAAAATCCATTCATCCCCTATTTGTACAAGAACATTAGCCTCTATTTCCCCCTTACTCGTTTTAAGTACGAAAGGAACTAGGTATGTTCTCATATCCTCCCTATAGACATACTTTAATCCCATCCTATCTAAAAAAGACCCAATCTTTTTAGCAACTTCTTCATACAATATTTTCCACCAGGTATTGCTAACCCATTTAATAGGTGTCCACTACTTATATCTCTACTTATTTCTTCAGGAAACATTTTTCAGTGCTAATTAGACATACATGTACTTGAAATCTACATCTTTATACTCCTCTTTAATCTTCGAAGCGATACTTTCAACGAAATGCTTTATTCCAGCTAAGAGGGCGTAAAACTCTACTCTAAAGTTATCGTAGCTGAGAGCCTTAACATGTGTCTCTGACTTAGTTACAATATCGCCTTTTTCCGTTATACAGTATACGATTTCGTTTAGATAGAATGTATCCCTGAGAAGCCTCATGTAAAGCTTTAACCTATCTACATCTCTTGGGATAGACTTCTTAGACATTAGGGGAGAGAATATAATTACCCAGTTATCAGTTACCTTAACTATGATAAATGCATCAACAACTCCCTTACTGGTATCGATATGGAATCGAGTTATGAAAGCCTTCTCCTCATCGTCATAAACGTATTTTAGTCCCATCTTGCTGAGGTAGTCCCTTACGATAGAAACCGTGTCCACCATATTTCTCACCTAATATAGTACCTCCAGACAGTTTCCTCGTATTTCCTAATTGAGGGTAGTATCTCCTTAAGGAAATAGATAACACCGAATATAATTCCATAGAATTCTACCTGGAAATTTTTGTAATTCAATGCCTCTATATGGCTTTCAGCATGAACTACTATATCTCCCGTATCTGCTAAACCGTAGTTTACTTCACTCAGGTTAAAGTTGTTCTTAAGTAGTTTCTCCAAGATTATGAGCTTATCTTCTTCCCGTAAAGCTGCAATATTCATTAGAGGTATAGCTGTTAAAACCCACTGTTCCCCGATACTTATAAAACCCTTGGCCTCCAGTTTTACGCCAATAAATGGCTCGAGGGGTAGAGCTATCTCAAATACCTTGTTCTTTTCGTCAAACTCGTATTCTATCCCTATCTGCTGTAAAAAACCCTCAATCTCCCTCCTCACTTTTTCGGACAAAGCATCACCTATGGATACTGTTTCCCAATAAACGTTTAAAGTGTTTTTGCGCCGAGAGACATAAATAGGAAGGTTGTATAAGGAATACTGCTATGGCTAGGCTGCCGGAGAAATTTCTTGAGTGGAACTATTATTCTAGGAGAAGACTTATAAAACAGGTATTGGAGGGGAAGATAAAGGATACAGCAAGGTTTTTTCTCGAGTTTACCCGCCATAACCCAGTTCTATGTACCGCTGCCCAAAGAGAGGATGGGTTAATTGAAGTAAATGGCAAGGTTGTGGGAATAGGGTATGTAGTTAAGGAGAAGTATTTAGGTGAAAAAATAAGGGTTTTCAAGGAGCATATAGCTTTATCCGACGCTCAATACAGCGAAGTAAAGGATAATAGGGATGCGTTGAGGAAGTTATTTGAGGAGCACTCCAGGAGAGGTCTAAGGCTGCTGCTTGAACATATCTATCTTGAACCCGAGGAGGCAGAGAATGTAGTGGATTTCGAGAAGTTAACGACTATTGAATTAGCTGCAAGGATACCGCATTCATCTAAGCATACCTGGAGTATTGTGCAGAGGAATAAGACTGCTTGTATAGTATTTTTCCAGCCTCCATCCACAAGTTTCGAGCTAAAAGGTAGGTTGACAATACACCTAGATGATAGATACCATAGCTTTGTTACGCTTATACATGACTCATACCACTACACCCCACCCGAGAGGAGAGGAGGGAGGCCAGTCTATATTTTCCACGTGGAGGAGGTATACGATAATAGCCCAACACCACAGGGCTACGGTAGGAAATTAGCTTAATTATTTTAGATACACCATTAGGAAGCTTTCGGTTAGAAACTGTTAGAAATAAGCGTTAACCCTAGACCGTTTGTCTCTACCGTATCATTTTGGTTAAATTTTTCCGTTGGGTATCTGTGGTAGGGATTTTCTCCTCCTCTACTCCTTCATCGGTAGCACAGCTACCTCCAGAGCGGTCACTGGGCATCGAGGCGAACGGCACACACCCCTATAGAGCGACTACCTCTCAGAGAAGTAAGGCTTTTTACCTGAGATAACTCTTCCCTCAATGACTGATCCAAAAACATATACCCTTAGGTTAGTGTCTCTCAGAATACCTCTAGCCGCATTGGCTAGAACTACTCTTAGTAGCTAAGAAGTACTTGAGGAGCAATTAAAGTGCTTGCTCAATATTAAATACAGCAAGGTTATATTCTCCTTGCTTGAAAAGCTGGTGCACATTTCTCCAAAACTTTCAGCATTTTTCTCTCAGAAACTCGTAGTTACCCAAGGCTACTCACGTAATAATTGGTTACAGAGGAAAAATAATCTCTACTATAGTGGGCTGAAACATTAAATGGTGGTTTTCTGTATTATTCCATTTTTCCCTAGCTTTATAAATCTTAGAAGGAGTTTTATCAACGATTTATCTATAATTCTCTATGGGGCTATGGGAGCATTGCTCCAAGCCCCACTGGGTGTAGCGTAGATGGGAGGCCCGTGCCGTTAGCCTCAACCACCACCCACAACCCCGCAGAGATAAGCAAATCCCTATGGGCGAGGCTGGAACCCATCAAACCATATCACCATAAAACAAAAAGCCATAGAGCGATACGGTTAGAGGAAACGGAACTAGTTCTATGGGGGATGTAGGTATAAGTGCATCCCTTTAAGCTCTAGTAAGTAGGTTGTAAGATAGGGTGATAGTGCTATAAGTATGAGGAGCCTAATGGTATCTGAGATCATCCCAACCTTGAACATGTTCCACAGCTTTATTGTTTTCGAGCCATAGACTATAGCCATCGGTGGAGTCGTTGAGGGTAGAGCACTAGATATTGAACACGCTAGGCCTGTAGCGATTACAGCTGGAACTGGGTTTATACCAGCTGCTATGGAGATTGTAGCAGCTATTGGCGCAGCTACTATCGTTGAGGCAGTGTTTGATGCTGGGTAAGTTATCAGGAAACCTAGGACTGCGCCTATAGCTGTAACAGTCCATAAATCCATCTTTAACCCACCTATATTGGACACTAGTTGTACCAGCCAGAGGGAGAACCCACTTGAATCCAAAGCTTTTCCCAACGCTAAGCCCCCACCAAATAGGAAAACCACGTTCCAGTCTATACCATCTTCTATTTCGCTCCAACTTAGGAGAGGCTTACCTCTAACTCTTATTAACCCGAGGAGAAGTATAGCTAGTACTGCTGGAGCAGCCTCAGGTAGGACTTTTGTAATAGTTTTGCTTATCGGTATATAAGCGGGGTTAACTGAGCTAAGTACTAGGAAGAATCCAGGGATCATCCATAAAATAACCGTTAGGATGAATATGCATAGAACAATTTTCTCCTGTAGACTGAGTCGCCCCATTTTTTCAAGTTCTTCTCTCACAACCCCGTGGGTTAACCTAAGTTTCCTAGCCTCAGGTTTTATCACATAGAAGGTTACTATCCAGGATATTAATAGACCTATCAAGGCATGTGGTG
>JALURH010000007.1 GCA_027017025.1 Thermofilaceae archaeon | reverse complement strand
GTTATTGGCCTCGCACCCCTTCGTGGTAACCCCTCCCAGAGCCCTCATCTGCATCCTTCACCGTGGGGTCATGGGCTTAATCACCACATGGTTGGAGGGTGCTTGGGCTCTGGGGAAACCCACACATCCCTAGGCTACGGCTCATCCATACATCGCCGCTCCACACCTACCAACAACTACCAATATCTACCAAATACTTAACAGTTTCGTTAGGCTAAATAGTAGCCAGAGGTTTAAGTTGTTGCCTAAGGCTAGGGAAATTATAACCAAGGAGTATAAGGCTCTCAAGCTTAGAGAAATATTTAAGCACTATGAAAACATGATGGGTGTTTTCCACAAACCATATTAGATAGTTTATGAACCAATTTTTCTATATCTTGGTGACGGCACGAGGCGGAAATTATAGCTTTTTACTTAAACTAAGGTGTAGTTAGAGTTTTCTCTGGGATATTTCTACCCTCAGCTCTCCAGCACCGTATTTATCCTGGAGACATAGTGAGCTATTAGGTAGCCTTTCTCTGTTAACTTGATTATCCTCCTACGGGGGAAAATATGTTCCCGTCTCTCCTCGATTAACCCAAGTTTTCTAAGCCTATTTATAGCTGTATAGATTGTGTGTTGAGTTATCCCCGTGTACTTAAGTATCTCTGTTATGGAGAGCTCTCTATTATATAATACTAATAGTATACGTAAACATCCTGAGCTCTCCAGTAGGGCTAGATTATTTAACTTCTTCATTCTACACCTATATTTAGGGTACAAAATGCTATTTTTCTAAAATTCTATCATATTGTACAATGTACAATGTGCAATATCAATTTATATTAGACTTAAAGTAATAATTATTACAAGCAAGGAGGTGTTTCTAGTGATTATGGAATATAGGATAGACATATATAAAGACCATAGGGAGAATAAGTACTGTGTTGTTGTGGAAGACTCTAAGGGAATTATCGATATAATTGATCTACTAGCCGAGCTATGGGAGAAAAATGATGGATTTGTACTACTATTCGATAAACGTACGAAAAAGATGCATGTATTATCTAACACCTTCTAACTATCCTCTATTTTAATGATAGCATTAAGAACTATCTCTCCAGTTTTTCTAAACATCTCCCTAAGTTCTTCCTCAGGAACTATTCTTTCAACAGGTTCTACGTGACTACCATTCACAAATAGGAGTGCTCCCGACTTTATTCCCCTAAGGTTTGAAATTAAGAAAAGTGTAGCACACTCCATTTCGACGGATACAGCACCTATCCTAGCCCACTCCTCTATTAGCTCCCTAGTTTCAGCATAGAAACCATCGCTGCTGAGGACCGGTGCAACCCATACCCTGGCTCCAGCTTTCTTAGCTTCGGAGACTAGGGTGGATAAAACATCGTAGCTAGGGACAGCTGAAACACATTTCTCCCCAAAATACATTAAGCTAAGCCCACCTGGATAGTAGTGTGCACCCGTAGGGATAACTAAGTCACCTACTTTAACGCCACGCCTTATTCCACCCGTAGAGCCGAATCTCACTATAACCTCTACGCCGAGCTCTATAAGTTCCTCAAATATTATTGCTGCACCTGGGCCACCCATCCCGTGGGTAGATACCGTTACCTCTACTCCTCTCCACTTACCAGTATATGTTAGTAAACCTCTATTCTCGTTTACAAGACGGGGCGAGTCAAGTAGTTCGGATAGAAGTTTAGCTCTACCAGGGTCTCCTACAACAACTGCTCTACTAGCAATATCTTCTTTCCTAGCAAGTATGTGGTAAGGCATGATTAAATAACTAGGTAGTCTATAACAAATTTTTCCTTTATAAATCTACGGGTCGCTGGAAACCTATATATAGTTATACCTTGGTTATACTTTGTGTAACAATGGTTGAACTAAAACTTAGGGTTGGGCCTAAGGGGCAGGTACTTATCCCAAAGGTGATAAGAGAGAGGTACGGGATAGTTGAAAACAGTTATGTATTGGTTGAGCTTAGGGAGGATGGTATCCTACTTAGGGGTAGACCCTCGCTAAACCAGTTACTGGAG
>JALURH010000006.1 GCA_027017025.1 Thermofilaceae archaeon | reverse complement strand
GTTACTATACATTGAAGAGGAGATAGGATTAGATTTTAGCGACGAAGAGGCTGTTTTCTGTGAAGGTGAATTAGTATACCTTAAGGCTAAGAAAGAAACATTATCTAGGTATGCAGATAGAGACGTATCTGGTATTATAGAGGAACTCTCCCAAGAGCTTAGCTGTAGGAATATTAAAGCGAGTATTATTAATTGGCCGTGGGATCTTATAACTAATAATTCTAGGATAATAGAACTAGATTTTAGATCTCTAAAAAGGAGGGGGGTGTTTGGTAAGGTTAAAGGGAAACTTGATATTATTGGTGAAAAAGATAATATCTATATCGCATCTGGGGCTAAAATTTATCCCAATGTCGTTATAAATGTTGAGAATGGTCCAGTAATTATCGAGGAGGGAGCTAAGGTTTATTCGTTTTCGTATATCGAAGGTCCCTCCGTTATAGGTAGGGATACTTATATTATGCCTGGAGCTAGGATACGTGGAGGCTTTTCCTCGGGCCCAGTATGTCGTATAGGGGGAGAAGTTGAGGAAACAATTATCCACGGGTACAGTAATAAATACCACGATGGTTTTATTGGCCACTCATATATAGGTGAATGGGTTAACCTAGGTGCTCTCACAACTACAAGTGATTTAAAGAATAATTATACTGAGGTTACGGTCTACGTTAATGGTAAACCAGTAAATACTGGTTTACTTAAGGTTGGGAGCTTTATTGGAGACCATAGTAGGACAGGTATAGGAACTTTATTGAATACTGGAACCATTGTGGGTGTAATGTGTAATGTAATTGCTACGGATCTCTCGCCGAAATATATACCTTCTTTCACATGGTTCTATAGGGGAGAACTCAGAGAGGCTCCAGGTCTAGAAGAGGAATTGGAGACTGCAAGAACTATGATGAGTAGGAGAAACAAGGTTTTAAAGCGTGAGGAAGTATTGCTCTACAAGTATCTATGGGAGGCAACTAGAGAGGAGAGGATATTTTACATGGATTTTTACCGAAGAAGGTATTTAAAAACTAAAAATAGTAAAGAGATACGTGGACATGGATGTTAAAGCTTTCCAGGTACTTCACACCCTAAGCTTTGAAGAAAAATATAATTTGTTTAGTAGACTTAGTTTCTACGGGGATGACTGCTTCCGGCCTTTCTGATCAGTGATTGCACCTGGGTTTCAGATGACCCCTTTTGTATTTTATCAATAGGCTTTGCTGAGAGGTGTAGATGCAGATAACGTTCCTCCCTTTGACACTTTTTCTTCAAGCTCGGAGACAGTAATCTTCGAAGTTGCTGATCTAAGAAAAGCTGGTGTTGCAGCTGCGGCTCCTACCACGGTGCCAGCTATAGCAGCTAATAGGTTATTTTGGCTTAGAACAATTAGAGATCCTACCAGTCCTGCAGCGAAAATTAGTGTAGCCGCTCCTAGAGCCGACATTCTACCCCTTCGCGTTTGTGGATACTCAGCTTTTATCACTGTACCTGTTGCACCATCTATATATGAGATATATTTTTTCCCTCTATAACTGTAATGTATCTCCCATACTGGGTAGTGTACAAGCCCTCTTGAGTCCACATTAAATATCTCATATTTTAGGTGGAAAACGCTTCTAAGGCTCTGCGCAGCTTCCCTCCGTATCATGCCGTCAATCTTCATCTTAGCTATCTCAAGTGCATCCCGTATATCAAACTCTGCTTCATAGAATCTGCCAGCCTTCTTTATCTCCGGGTTAAAGAACTTTTTACCTCTAAGAGGAAATGGATAGTTTTCGAGAAGATTAGAGAAGAATCCCTTAACGGCTGGTATACCGAAGTACCTTAGTTCCTCTACCCGAATAATTTTATCACCAAACTTGGTACTCCTACCATACACCTGGCCTCTAACGAAACAGTAGAAGAAGTATATGGGGATATAGTGTAGTGTCCTAAGCATAATGCTGGACGACCTCCTCAGGTCTTCCGGAGCAGCATATTGTCTAGAGAGAAATCTCATTAACCTATCGTAGGGGTCGAAACGCTCCTCTACTGGGAAGTAGAAGTGGTTTTCCTCAAATATCTTTGGGCCTGTTTTCTCCAGAGCGAAAACGGCACCACAATATGGGCATGTAATAGTCTTAGCTGTACTTGGTACATTAAACCTAGCACCACAGTAGGGGCATGAAATCGCTAGCTGAGTCATCTCTCCACCCTTGCTCCCTTAAAAGCATTTGCTACTAGTCCAAAAGCTATAGTACCTATTATAAATATAATTACGAAATCACCTAGAGAGATTTCGTTATCCATAGTTAAAAGTAGGTGTGCTACAGGGGCTGCTAGAAAACTTAGGAAAGCCCCACCCACTATGCTTAAAGCTCTTTGGCTAGCAGTTAAGGGCTCTGTCCTAATGACACATTGGTTATCCCATCCAGCGAAAACCGCTTGGTAGGCGGAGCCAGCGTAGGTATACGTAATATTCCATACTGGAAGTAAAACCAATCTTACATTAAACGGACCTGTAACATGTATATCGAAGCAATCTATCCCATCTCCCTTTTTGAGGTATTCCTCCCTTAAGTTATCCACGGCTTCATCCACTATAAGTTTCATAGCCGTCTTTTTGTCGTACTCTGCTCCAAGAACCCTAAGCCTTATATTTTCCCAAGTGCTTGATTCGATACTGGATAAAATTGTTTCCTTCGGCCTTGTCTGCGCGTAATGTAACATAAGTTCTTTTGCCCCAAAACCCGTAAATTGCCTTCTAGCCGGGACAACAATTATTTCTTCTCTATCAACTTTATCAATATAGTATACAGTTTTTGTCCTAGTTGTCTTCCCCCGAGTCTCCACCCTCCTCTCGTAGTATGATACAGTTCCATAGATTCTTACTCTTCCAGCCCAGACCGGCATATAATGTCCCTCAATATCCATCAAATTTATTCCTCTAAGTTTCCTCAGGTCTCGGTCTCTCCTAACTAATGACCAGAAGCCCTTTACTAGAGTATTTTCCGGCAAAGATGGTACTACGGTGGCTTCATCAGGACTTATTAAGCCAGAAATAGTGTTGGGAAAACCACAGTAACTACATATCGCTATTATAGTTTCTGGAGTTAAATCAAGTGGGGCGCCACATTTCTCACACTCATAAATTTCGTGGAGAGGCTCCATATAATCGCCATGATATACAAGCTTATTGTAAATAAAGCCATGACATCTTTATAAGTGATAACGTTCTTTCCCAATTATTTATATTTCAATCATAATATTTTTAGTATAATAAAAAAGAGATAGAAATATTATATAAATATTATAACAGTGATTATCTATCTCTGTAATAAAAAGTTGTAATGGAATCTTTAAATACAATAACATTGAAATATAAAATAACATGGATGAGGAGGAAAGCGATACACAGAATAGCGAGGAGTATTATTCATCTCCCTTCGCTAAGCTTGGTCTAGAAGAATACAGGAGGAATAGGGCTCCAGTGTTAGAGGAGAAAGATAAGCAATCCTTAACCTATATAGTTCTCACATTATTCACCCTATCCTTCATACTCTACCTGTTTTACCTGATAGTAACATCTAAATTCCTTCTAGGACATTAAGATATTGTCCAGCGATGAAGTGATCCCGCCCCCACTAATGGGTGATGAAGCGGGCAGGCACAACCTAGTAGAGCTGGACTACTACTAGTACCCAAACCCCCTTATAGTTTATTTCAGAAATCTAATAGGATATATATTCTCTTAGAAAACTTATTATTTGGTGACTAGATGAAAAAGGTACGTTTAGGTGTAGCTGGTTTAGGGAGAATTGGTAGGTTACATGCCGATATTATAGCAACTAAGGTGGAGAACGCTGAACTGGTAGCTGTCATGGATATTGTTGAGAAACTAGCTATGGAGGTTGGCGAGAAGTATAGAGTCAGGTGGTACACTGATTATGATAGATTCCTGGGTGATCCCGACTTAGATGCTGTTGTAATAGCTACACCAACGTTCCTACATAGTGAAATGATTATTAGGGCTGTTGAGAAAGGTAAAGATGTTTTTACAGAAAAACCGCTAACCGTTACCTCGAAGGAGGCTGAAGACGTTCTTAAAGCAGTGGAGAAAGCTGGGGTAAAATTACAGGTGGGTTATATGAGGAGATTTGACTATGCATTTAAGGAAGCTAAGAGGAAAATAGTGGGTGGAGAGATAGGTGATCCACTAGTCTTCTTGACTATAGCTAGAGACCCCGGTGCGCCTCCCGGGTGGGCTGCTGATCCATCAAAGAGTGGAGGGATATTCCTCGATATGTTGAGCCACGATTTCGATATGGCTAGGTATCTAATGTCTGCTGAAGTAACAAAGGTGTATGTTTTAGGTGGAGCTAAACTCTATGACGAGATTAGGGAGAAAGGTGATCTAGACGTTGTTGCAATAAACTTTGAGTTTAGCACTGGTGCATACGGGATGATTCATGGCAGTAGGAAAAGTGTGTTCGGCTATGACCTTAGGGTAGAGGTTATGGGCTCAGAGGGTACAGTTTATGTAGGTACGGTACATGACCCGATGTTTGCATATGGTGGTAAGGAAGGTGTCCTTTTCCGAGGTATACAATGGTTCTGGAGTAGATTCTTCGACGCATATGTAGAGGAGATGACAGAATTTGTAAAAGCTATTCTCGAAGACCAAGAGCCGCCCGTGACTGGTGAGGACGGGAAGAAAGTTGTAGATATAGCTGAAGCATGTTGGAAGAGCTGGAGAGAGGGGAAGCCTGTAACACTTTAAGTTTTAATAAATAATTTATTTTCCCGTATAATTAATGCTTTGTGGAATTGAAGAAAATACTCCTTGCTATACTAATTGTATGGGCACTAGTGACTACGCTATCTACATTTTTTCTCTTTTACCAGTTTATTGGTGTGTCTCGGGAGGTTGAAAGACTTACAGGTAATTTGGAGGAGTTGGTTAATACTCTAAGAGAACTTAATGAATCTATAAGTAGGTTGAGGACACAGGTAATATTAGTTAATATAGTGATAGATTATGGTAATGGGACAGTAGTTTGGTATAATAATACAGTATTATATAGGAATTCGACTGCACTTGCTGCGTTAATGGCTATAGCTAGGGTGGAGTATGAACGCAGCAAGACTGGAAAAACAGTTATTGTGTCTATAAATGGTGTACAAATAAAGTATACTTCCCTAAATGAGGGATATTTCTGGAGACTTTATGTCTATGAAGAGGGGGGCTGGAGGAGAATCAAGTTAGACCCCGATAGATATATTCTATCTGACGAAGAAACTATAAAGTGGCTGTATGAGTATGTCAAACCTTAGAATTAAGGTATGTAGAGGGGCTCTCGGCTCATTCCTCTACTCGATAATTATTAGAGGTGTTTATGTAAGACCTTCAACTCAGGAGGAACTTCGGGAGATCTTAGAGGTAGAGAAAGAAATTCGTAAAAATTTTAGTCCTGAAAACCTAAGGACTCATCCAGTAATTCGTGCTTACCGTGATTTTTATTGGAGAATAGGTATAGATCCTACAAAAACTAGGCCTTCTGCTGAGGCCCTTGTTAGAAGGGTTCTGAGAGGTAAGGGTTTACCTAAAATTAATAATATTGTCGATGCAGGAAATTTAGCCTCTCTTAAAACCTTTATCCCTATCGGTATCTATGATCTAGATAGAATAAAAGGGGGGCTTAAGTTAAGGCTCTCTAGGGAGGGAGAGATTTTTAAGCCAATTGGTGGAAAAGAAGAAAGGCTGTCTGAAGGGGTAATAGTTTTAGCTGATGAGGAAAAAATTCTCCATCTCTTTCCACATAGAGATTCGCGGGAAACAATGATTATAGGTAGTACCAGAAACATACTAGTCATAGCATGTGGAGTACCTGGGGTACCATATGGTCTTGTGAGGAAAGCTGTTAGGGAGACAAGAGACTATGTTATCAAGTTCGCTGGTGGAGAAGCTGGAGAAATATTATCTTCAATACAGGAATAGTTGGTAATAAAAAATTACAAGGAGTTTTATTATCCTAGCCTTTTCTTTAATCCCATTATTACTGGGATAGTTATTATCGAGCCTATAAATCCTCCTACAGCATGTAGGAGACTCCAGGTTAAGATAGCTATTACCGTGGTGAAATTCATAAAGAAAACGCCTATTATTAGTCCAGCAGTGGCTGCAGTTACTACTCCTAAACCTAGGATGTATAGCCATGTTTCTCCTCCAAACACCCTACTATAACCTAGATAGTATACAAGTATATCGAGTAATATACTAGCTACCGTAAAGCCGAGGAAATAAAATGCTCCAGGCCTCATTACAAAAGTTACTATAGTCGCTGTTAAGCCAACAAATGTACCTGTACCTACTTGTCTCACTGCCCAGATAGCTGAGAAAAGAGCAAGAAGACCTATTATATCACAGAGGAATGGGAGACGTGTAGCTCTGAAGAATACTGGAGAAAACGCGAAATTAAGTACACCCCACAATGCTCCAAAGACCGCTGATATGGCTAAAACTCTACTTTTAATAATATTTCCTCACCTCAAATAAGGCATTAATATCTAAATCTAGAATAATCTCATATGACTTCTCCAAATCATATTTCTTTAGAATTTCCCCCACATCTACTCTTGGTTTAAAAACCACCTTCTTACCATTGTAGGAGAACTCTATTTCTATATCCTCTGATTCAATTATCCTTATATTACATTTACCTACTGTGCAGTAAGTGGATGCCTGTATACCATCAACTATACATGAATAAGGTGTTCTGTAGGGTAATTTAACTATGCAGTACATATCCTTTATA
>JALURH010000005.1 GCA_027017025.1 Thermofilaceae archaeon | reverse complement strand
CCCGGGGGGAGAAAAGGGGATAAAGAGCCATAATACCCAGCCACGCCAGACACAACCCAACACAGCTTAATACACGAAAACAAAGTTAGGGCAAACGGTCTACAATTCAGATGTATAAAGTTGTACCAGAGTCTGTGGGTTCATATACTATAAATAAATTTTATGTTTGTGAACTAAGATATCTAGTGAGATGGTCAGGGAGCAGGTGAGAAAGGAAATACTAGAGGATTTAAGGTTAGCAACGGAGGCTTCAGTTTCGACGATTGCAGGCGAGTATATAAGGAGTAGGATGATGCACTATGCTGTAACCGATGACTTTGTTTTCTACCTAGCTACGATGAAAGGCGACCCCAAGGTTATACACATAACTCATAACCCCTCGATAAGTCTAATGATTCTCAGGAAAGTAGGTGACCCCAGTAAATTCATGGATCTAAAGGAGTTCTCCCAGTGGAGGGAGATAGAGGTTCAAGGCAAGGCTAAGATAGTGAAAGATAAAGAAGAGAGGGAAAAAGCTTTGAGGCTTCTCTCTGAGAGAACCCCTGTGGTAAAGCTTCTCCGCGAGAAGGGACAAGACCATGTTCTTGACGTAATCAGGGTGGAGCCCCACGTAATAAGGTATAAGGTAGTAGCAGATATCCTGCAAGGTAAGCCTCCTGTAGTTCTAGAGTTCGCTGAGAGGAGAACAGTCTTTGACGAATTTAAGCAACTTGTCGAGAAACTTAGAACCTGGTATATAGCTATAAGAGCACCTTTCCTAGTAGCTGGGGTACCGCCTGTGGCCCTAGGAGCATTAGTGGCACTAGGGTTTAAGGGAATATTTGATCCATGGCTCTTCGTACTCACCCTCCTGGGCGTAGTTCTAGCTAACGTTGCAGTAAATCTACTAAATGACTACTTTGACCATAA
Source organism: Thermofilaceae archaeon (assembly GCA_027017025.1). GTDB lineage: Archaea > Thermoproteota > Thermoprotei > Thermofilales > Thermofilaceae > JALURH01. The sequence continues at coordinate 1,143 of JALURH010000005.1, read as the reverse complement.
ACTCTTAACAGATCTAGTCAATGTAGAGTTCGTTAGACCCTTTAGTGGCGGAAGCCGAGTCATACAGCTAGGCTTGTTAACACCACTCGAAGTTCTCTCGGGAGGCTTCGTCGCCTTAATTCTCTCCCTAGCTATAGGTATATATCTCTCACTTAGGAGTGGTTTCCTAGTTCTTATGCTAGCCCTTCTCGGCTTCCTATCGATGCTAGCATACAATGTTCCCCCGCTAAGGCTCTCCGGTAGGGGGCTAGGCGAGCTCCTAGTGGGGCTAAACTTCGGCGTACTAGTCTCGCTGGGATCCTATGTTGTTCAGACCGGAACTATCGAGTTAGAGCCTCTTATTCCCTCAATACCCTTAGCACTACTTATATCACTCATATTACTGGTTAATGAGTTCCCAGACTATAATGCAGACAAAGCCACAGGTAGGAGGACACTAGTAGTTATCTTGGGACCCAAGAAGGCAAGGTGGATTTATCTCGCATTAGCTAGCCTTACCTATATCTACATAGCTGTAGCCGTAGTCATAGGCGCTGCACCCTCCTACACTATCCTAGCGTTACTTTCGCTCCCCATCACAGCCTACGCCCTAAAATACCTATTCAGGTATTACCGAAGCCCATTTGATATGATCCCCAGCTATGTAGCTACTATACTATCGTATATCTCCGTAGGTTTTCTCCTAGTTGCATCATACCTAGTAATCAGTGTTAGCTCTCCAATCATTATAGCTTCATCAGCCATACTGATACTTACATATGTAGTATACGAGTACTACCACATAAGGAGAGATCTCAGAGCCTTCCTAACTATGAAGAAAGCAGTTAGAACAGTATAGGAGTAGCGTTGAATAGAATATTCATATTTTTCGAGAGCTAAAAACATGCGTTAACATTAGGAATAAAGCTCTCTATCCACGTGAATAGCCTTACGAAGCTGTTGAATATTTGGTAGGTATTAGTGGTTGTTGGTAGGTGTGGAGCGGTGATGTGTGGATAAGCCGTAGCTTTGAGGTGTGTGGTTTTCCCCAGGGTTTGAGCACCCTCCAACCATGTGGTGACTAAATGACCCCATGGTGGAGGATGCAGGTGAAGGCTCTGGGCGGGGCTACCACGAAAAGGTGCAAAACCAATAACAAGCCCC
>JALURH010000004.1 GCA_027017025.1 Thermofilaceae archaeon | reverse complement strand
AGGGGGCCTCGAATTAAGGGCTCTACTGGTTGTAGAAATGCAAATACCCCCTCAATTAATCCAGCCAGAAAATCCCCTATGAAGAACGTCCATAACAGTAGAAAGAATAACACCCCTGCTGAGGTTACGTATCCAAATACCCTATGAGTAGTTATCCAGTCCAGCCAATCAACAAACGTCCTCTTAACCTTCATCAGAGTTACCACCTTCGATACAATCTTACTAATGGCTAGATATCTCTCAGAGGCTATTATGGCATACGGCGGCTCACCATAGATCTCTGATAGTTCATTCGCCAACCTCATAGCCTCTTCAAGTACCTCTACTGACCTCCCAGAAATCAGCCTCCTTATCTCCTCATCGCCCTCCAACAACTTTATCGCTACATATCTGGATGGATAATCCAGCTGGAGACCCTCCCTCTCAATTACTCTCATTAGTTTCTCTATTCTCTTCTCGATAATGTCCCTAAATTTTATTCTAGGCTTAAGACGTCTCCCTCTATCAGTCGCGAGCTCAACAGCTTTCTTCATCAGATCGTAGATTCCCTCGCCCCTTATGGCTACAGTAGGTATGACGGGGATACCCAATAATTCCTCTAATCTTTTCACATCGATAATTATCCCTTTCTTCTTAGCCATATCCATTTGGTTTAAACAAATAATTAGAGGTACTTCCATCTCAATCAATTGTAAAGTGAGGTATAAGTTTCTCTCCAACACCGATGCATCGACAACATTGATCACTACATCAGGTTTTTCCCTTAAGATATACTCTCTAGATATCATCTCCTCCTCAGAGAATGTCGATAAGGAATATATTCCCGGCAGATCGACCACAACAATATCATACCCTTCAAACCTCAGTTTACCTATAGCCCTTTCAACAGTCTTACCAGGCCAATTACCTATTATCTGATACGATCCCGTAAGTTGGTTAAATAACACACTCTTCCCTACATTAGCATTGCCCACCAAAGCGACTTTTATATATCTTTCTCCCTTCCCAAGCCCTATCTTCAGCCTATAATCACGATGACTATGACAAACCATAGCTATCCACTATCTACCCTTTTTATAAAGACATTTGAAGCGATGTCTTGACCTATAGCCAGCCTCGACCCTCTTACGACTATCTCAATAGGACCATTTAATGGAGCTCTTCTAAGTATGTAAACCCTCGTCCCCGGTGTCAACCCCATGTCCAACAATCTCCTAAGGATCTTATGATCACCCCTGATAAACTCTATGATGCCATATTCACCCTCCTTAAGCCAGCTTACTGGAATAAGGTCCTTCTCTCTCTTACCCACCTTATCCCACTCTCTCCCTGATAGAACAATACACTTATCGCACGAAGGCAGATCCAGATCACAAGCGGGAATAACCTTTCCATGCGGGCATTTACTTGGTTGTCCTAGGAAGATACACAGGGATCTCTCTGTGACATCAGATAGAGTATGCTCCATCTTACAAGCTTCCGAGTGAACCAGCTCTTTGCTAATCTTTAGAATTTTATTTAAAAATACTTCTATTAATCTATGTCGTCTAGTAACCTTTTCGCCCAATTTTCTCCCTTTGTTAGTAAGCATAATGCCCTTATAAGGAGTGTATCTCACATAGCCCATGTTAGATAGTTTCTTAATCATTTCTGTGACACTAGCAGGAGATACGCCAAGATATTCTGCTAATCTTGTAGTTTTGACAGGAGCCTCCTTCATAGATATTTTATATATTGCCTCAAGATATTCCTCTATACTCCTACTCGGCGGGGAGGGGTTCATTCCTTTCTTTGGATAAATTTCAGGTTTATAAACTTTTAGGCAAGCCTAAATTTAGGAAGATAGGAAAGCTGGGCCAGCTGGATGGATACAAGGAGTGGGTTCTGATGATAACAGAGGGGCTAATGCATATATGTTATTGTTCTTTTGCTTTAAATTATAGTATTATTTATCATTTCTGTATGATACTTCACTTCCAATGATATTTTATTTCCATATAAATCTGTGAACATTTATAAGTGTGAAATTAAGCATCTTAAGCTGGAGGACCTGGGTTTAAA
>JALURH010000003.1 GCA_027017025.1 Thermofilaceae archaeon | reverse complement strand
GTATATGAACGAGATATTATAGGAAGTGATTTCACTATTCTATCATAGTTTAATGGTGACCAGCTTCTCTTTAGTATTCCTCTAATTAAAACTTTTTCTTTCCGTACTAAAATAATCTTTTTCTCATAATCTTCGGCCATATCAACCACCATCGCTATGCTATAATTAGTGTTAATAATAGTAGATACTACAGTATATAGTATTTTAGCCCTTAATAGCTATCAACACTCTAAAAGGGCTTTTTTAAATCTTTCCTTCAACCACAGGATACTTAATATAGTTATCCTAAAGTATGTATGAGACGTAAAAGCTAATAAAAAGTCATTTAGGGACTATTATGTCTAAGATAGATCTCAGGAGATTTAAAGATGTGAAGGAGGCATTTAAAGCATTGAAAAAAAGAAGAAGGGAAATAGAAGATGAGTTGTCCAGTCTTAAATCTAAGTTTGAGTTAGGAGAGATAGATGAAGAGGAATATAATAGAAGGAAGTATGAGCTGGAACGTGAGTTCGTAGAAATAATGGATAGATTAATACAACTTCGCTATATTATAGGTGAGAGATAAAAATGAGTATAGATGAGTATAGAAGGAAATATGCATATGGAGAAGATTATGGTACTAGTTACTATAAATACGGTCCTATAGCTGAGAAACCCTACGTAATTGAGAATAGAGGGCTTTTTCTCAGGGGAGAATCTAAGCTTGTACTTAAAATATTTGGTATATCTAGGGAAATAGTTGTAGGACCCGATGTTGTAAAATATCTCGGCAGCCTTGAAGACATTGCACGCTACTTAATATACCCTATGAAAGACGGGATAGTTGATAGGGATGATAAGATGTCTTGGAGAATACTTTATGAATTAACGAAGTACGGCTTCGAGCAAACATTACCAGAGACTAGGGATTTTGAGGGATTCTATGTTACTGCAGCTCTCTCTGCTATTTCCCCAGATTACATGTATGAAAGAATATTTGATATTCATACCAGGATAGATTCAGAACTAGGAGCAATAAAAGCCATAACAATAATTCCACAACCCCTTGCTGTAGCTATCTCTGAAAAAGTAGTTACTTGTGTAGTAGTTGAATCAGGACATGGTAATACTCAGGTAACACCTATTTCCATGTATCCTATAAGGAACGCTATAGTGGCTTTAAATAGAGGAGGAGCGGAAGCCGACGCTATTGCCTCAGAGATCTTGAGAGATCTTGGTCATGAGGATAGAGCACGAGAAGAAAAATTTGTAAGGATGTTTAAGGAGAGTGTAGGACTTATACCGAGGGACATTGATGAGGCTATTAAAAAAGCTAAGGGTGATCCCCGCCGTTTCAGAACTATTTTCAGAATTCCTGGTACCAGAATCGAGATAGATATGGGTGAAAAATCATGGATGCGTTTCTTAATAGGCGAGATAGTCTTCAATCCTGAGCATGAGCTCTTTGAAAGCTATTACAAAAGAGGTATGCCTAGACCAAGGGACACCATAGTAGGAGGTGAGAGGATAAGCGGGACTTTGCCTCTAGGTGAAGCTATAGAAGCTGCTGTATCGAGGACAAGTATTGAATTACAGCCCAGTTTGTTTAGGAAAATAATTCTTAGTGGGGGAAACTTTGCCTGGAGGGTACCAAGAGGTCTAGAGGATGTAGCCGTAAATAGCGCTGAAAAAATAAGGATTCAATTAGAGCAACATGAAATAGAAGCTAATGTTGAACTTGTATCGGATCCAATATTTTCAGTATGGAAGGGAACAATAGTCTATAGCTTGGCCGTACCTGATAACTACTTATGGGACTGGAAAAAGAGAGAAGGATGGTATAAAAGGGGAGTACATTTTTAATAAGCTAATGCAAGAAGTTTTATGTTGAATACACTCATTTATTTGAGATTATAATGTTGAGTAGAGCCAAGATAGTAGCTAAAATCAGAGATTACTTCCTCGAGAAAGAGTTGGAGGAGATATCCAGAAACAGGTCCTTTGACTTAGTTTTTAGAGATGGCAAAAATATAGTGGGCATAAAAGTGGCAAAAACGTTGCCAGGGAAACATAAGTTTAGAGAATATAT
>JALURH010000002.1 GCA_027017025.1 Thermofilaceae archaeon | reverse complement strand
GGAAATATCTAGTCACTAGGATTTAAACAATACAGCACTAAGCAACACTAACCCCCTCCTCTCAACCCCCCAGCTGGAGAGGGAGGGTCTATGTGTTAGGTACTCTGTCTCTCTATGCCTCTCCACACAGCCCCCACCCCCATCCTTGATGGAGAGTCTGCCACGCAGACACCCACCAAGGGGCTGGGGAGCTGGTAGCTATGTGGAGAGGCCACTACCCTCCCCCAATGCCTGCATAGCTAGAAGCTCCGCCACGCAGAACCCTAGGCTATACAGGCATATGGGGGAGGCACCTAGCCCCCACCCCCAGAGCAGTTCACTAGGAGGCGCCACGCACCCCCCGCTCCAAGGGGAGAGGCCGCTGGCACGCTCAGCGTCTCTTCCTTTTCACTGCTCACCCATCCCCCCTACGACCTATAGCTGGGTTCATTGCTCCGGGTCGCAGGGTTTCATCTAAATATAAAACTGAAAAATGTGGGTAATTAATGTGTGGGCAAAAGGTAGAGCCTCGACAAGTAGTATAGGGCAAGAGTTTCCCTTACGCTTTTTTGGCCTTCTGTTAGATTTTGCTCATATTAGGGGCTGGTTTTGTGACACTGCTCCCAGCTTTGTCTAGTCATCGCCTAGCCTAGTGGTTCGTTGTGCTACTAAATGGGCCAGAACCATACTGGACACGCTAGCCATACTCTACGGCCTTACGCAGAGCGAGTGGGAGCACTTGCTCTACAGTGTTAGGGGAAACACGCTGCTAGTGAGACAGGGAGACCGAGGCCTAGGAAGGTAAGGGTAAAAAACCACACAAAAAGGCACTATAACATACAAAAATACACAACACAGAAAATAGACACACCTCCCCGAGTTCGAATCCCCGCCGGGCTACCATTTTTTACGGATTTCTGGCTCCTTAGGTGCTTTCCTCTGAGCTTTCCTAATCTTGTTCTCATGCACCCTGTGAAGATGGTAAAGATATCAATTTATTCTCATCTAGTCATATCTAGGAGAGAATCAGTCTAAGCTACACTTGTTCTAATCCCCCAATATACTCTACGGGTTTTAAGGGATTTCACAGGTTTCCTAGGAGTTATAATCAACCCATCCCCTTTAAGTATTGGCTCCCCTAGCTCATAGTCTCTAACCCTGCTTTGAACCAAGCCCTCAACAGGTCGAACTCTCAGTCTACTCTATGTTCTCCTAGATGATGTCCATGGCTCTCTGTAGGAGAAGCCATAGCTATCTAGGAATCTCCCATTATCATAGTTGTGTCTCAGCTTGTAGCAAGGATAGCGTATGATATTCTTTGCACCCTCAACCACCTTCCTGTACTTGTGGCTCCTCCCATAGAACTTCCAGTAAATTCAGCAAAACCTTATCCATACCCCTGCACCCCGTCTCCATGTCCCCTTGCACCTCCCTTCCTCTCCAGCTTTATAGATCCTTTCTTCGATTTTCTGTGTAGTAGAGGGATAGCTATATTAGAAAATACCGATGATTGGCTAGCTACTTGCCGAGACATGAGCGCGGCCTTCTCTGAGGTATAGTAATTTAGAGAATACCTACAACTTCTAGTAACTCTTGTAAACTCTCTAGATGATGTATTGTGCCGTCTGGATTTAGTATCTCAATTTTCTTAACCTTATATGTCTGTAGAACCTGATGAGGTTGTTTTGTCCCAAATGCCCGTATCCAAGGTACTATCCTCCCTTCGGGATCTACTGATCTAAACATTCTGCCTATCCGCAACCTATAGGGTGTGCCGTGGAAGCTTAATTCTACCTTACATCCATTCTCTCTAGTCCATGCCAGTATTTTCTCCATCTGAGAGAAGGATAACATACATTAACTATTTTGTAGACCTAAGTTTTAAGTATACTCTGTCACCCACATTATATTCTGGATACAGCTCGTTACTCTCTATAGCTACTTGGAGACCTCCAAAGGATGCTATAATTTTACGAGTCTCCTCACGTTTAAAATATATCTCCCCCTGCATTACTATGTTCCAGTTTGAGATATCCCCTAGTTCCTTGCAAATCTCTATACTTATTTCGTCATTTACGCTGGGACTCCACCTTATTTCTTCAAGCACCTTGGTTGGTACCTCTATTTTTACCCTTACGTTTTGGGCCTCAAGGTCTATTACTGTTATGTCGGCGTAGCCTAACTTACTTACGCCTGTTATCCTAGCCTGCACAAAATGATGCATAGCTAACACTTATTAATTTCTTCTGCAACTCATAGAGTTTTATAGTAACTATGGTTACTTTGTTAGGTGCTTTTCGTGACTTGGGATGAAGTCTTTGAAATAGAGGAGACTGATCTTTGGGGACGTATAGGAAAACTTTATACTGCACACGGTGTAATTAGAACTCCGACTCTGGCGCCTGTTATAAATCCTGCCAAGAGTGTATTACCACCCAAGGAAATTGAAGAAATGGGTTTCGGGGTATTAATGACCAATTCCTATATTATTAAACAGAGCTACGGAGAGATAGCGCTCGAGATGGGTGTTCACAAGCTTCTTGGTGTTGAAGGACCTGTAATGACTGATTCTGGAGCATATCAACTTTTAGTTTATGGCAGGGTAAAAACATCACCTAGGGAAATCCTTGAGTACCAGATAAAACTTGGATCCGATATAGGGGTAATATTAGATATACCTACTCGGCGGAATGTATCCAAGCATGTTGTTGAAAAGGAAGTTAAGGAGACCATAAGACGGGCGGAGGAAGCTGTTAAAGTGGATAGAGAGAAGATGCTGCTTGTAGGACCTGTTCAAGGAGGTCTATTCCTGGATATAGTTTCTAATGCTGCACGCAGGTTATCTCAGTTACCATTCGATATATACGCTGTGGGAGGTCCTACACAAATAATGGAGAATTATAGATTCAATGAACTTGTGAGACTTGTTATGACGGCCAAGCTTAACTTGCCTTGGAGCGCTCCTCTTCACCTTTTTGGAGCAGGGCATCCTATGCTTATTCCACTAGCTGTAGCAATGGGGGTAGATCTCTTTGATTCGGCATCCTACGTTCTATATGCTAGAGATGACCGATACCTTACAGAGAGAGGAACAGTTAGATTACGGGAATTAGAGTACCTACCATGCGTATGTCCCGTATGTAGTAATTTAACTGCCGATGAACTAAAGGCGATGCCTAAACAAGAACGGATAGTATCTTTAACTAAACATAATCTCTATGTGCTTAAAAAAGAAATACTCCGGGCTAGACAAGCCATATATGAAGGTAGGCTTTGGGAACTAATAGAGGAGAAGACTAGAACTCATCCAGCAATGGCTGATGCATTATGCGAGTATCGTAAATATGTAGCCTTTATAGAGAGGAAACACCCCGTAACACGGGGTGTGCTCCAGGGTATATTCTTCTATGGGATTGAAAGTAGATGGAGACCCGAAGTTTATAGGCATTTAAAGAGACTTAAGGAGAGGTTCCCTCCATCCAGTAAAAAGGGAATTATACTCATAGAGGAAACGGAGCAGAAACCTTTTACTAGATTTAGCCAGATATCCACATTAGTAAAATATCTCCGAGAAAAAGATATAACAAATAAAGCGGAAATAGCTATTATTTCTGCACCTTTTAGTATAATCCCTATAGAGCTGGATGGTTTTTATCCTCTATCCCAATATGAAGTAAATAAAGACACTATTAGAGGTGCTTGGAGAGAAATAGTCTCTGACATCGTATGGTATATTCTGAATCGAGAATACAAATATACTTTGATAATCTACTGGAGTCTTCCGAGATATTATATATATCGACTAAAGGAAGCTCTTGAGCAAAGAGGTGTAAGAACAGTTCCCATGAGAGTTAGTTATGGTGATGAAAAGGACGTAGAGAAAATATCTGAAAAAGTGAAAATGTTAGTAGAGCTCATTTCCTAAATGCCTTCTGCAACTACTGGTTCCTACATAACCTATAATGCCTCCTTGTGTGGTTTCACCATTATTTTCTTGGCCTCGGGTCTCCCTGCTTCACTAGCAGCGTAACACCGTAAAGCAAGTGCTCCCATTCGCCCTGCGTAAGGCTATATGGTTGCTAACATATGATTTAAAGCCATTCATAAGGATTGAGGAGTCCGCTAACTGGAATATGCCTGTGTCATGTTCTAGGAGGTGCTCTGGTACCCGTGTTATGGCTGGTGCGGCGAGGCATGTCCTAGATAGGAGCAATAGCCTGAGGGAGACTTGTAAAGTGTGGCCTATGTTAACAGTTGGGTTCGTTAAAGAGATGAAACAATCTATGGAGATAGAGCGGCGCCATTGCTAGATGCTTCTAGGATTGAACTATAGATACCGTTCTTGGGATTGAGGAAGACTCCACCACCCGTTGTCTCCCTCCCCCTCTGGAGTCGGAATCTTCCTGTGCTGGAGGGTAAGGGTATGCGAATGAGGGGCTAGCTAATGGATATGGACGGCCCCGGCGAGCCGCTGCGATGATGAATCCTTAAGCTAAGGGGAAGCCGGAAAAACACTCTCAGCAATGAGCAAAACTCACCAACAAAAAGCAGCATCCTAGATATAATATGGTGGTGTTTCTCTTTCTCTAGATATTTTCTCTATCCTACTTTTTATTTCTTCTATTTCTTTCTCGATACGCTCTCCCTCCTCAAGTAGCTCCTCTACCTTACTTTTTACTCCTAGAAGCCCCCTTAGGATCTCAACAGCTACTGCTGCGGCTTTAGGGTCCGGGCGTCCTATTTCTGCATAAGGGAGAAGGGTTAATGCGGGGAAGTTCTCGGATTCGAACACTGTTAGCATATATGCTAGAGGCCCCACGATATACAGGTTTTCCTCTATAAATCTTGCCTCGATTTTTTCTAAGACATTCTTATAGGTATTGATAAAAGCGGAGGTTGCAGCTATTCTTATTTTTTCATTACCCTCACGAAATCTTGAATCAAGCCCCCCTATGAGAATCGAGTATTTACCTCCTTCTTCAACAAATTTCTCGGCTAGGGTTATGGGAACTAAGCTGATATCCCTCGAGGCTAAGGGAATCTGGGGGACAAATACCACAACTTCTCCTAAATCATACAGTTCATATGGTGTCTTTATTCCTTCAGAGACAGAAACATATGGTTGCATATAGGGAGTATAGATGAAGCCCCTCCTAGGGTTGCTGTACATCTTAACTATGTGTCTAACGGCTATCCAACCCACATACCCGACTCCGTGGAAGCCTGCTACTAGCACCTTGTCCCGGAGAGAAATATCACCCAGTTTTATCCTTATACTCCGCAGACTCATAGTATCGCAATAATACATGTGTAGTATTAAATACATTTTCCATGGTCTTAGAGAAAAAATAGTTGCCTCCTAACTTAAGTTTGAGAAGAGCTTATATAAAGGATTTCAAATGCTAAAAAGGTGTTGACGGGATGGGTATTTACCATGGAAACGACCTAAGGAAGATTACTGGAGGAAGAAAGGGTAGGCATGTAAAAGTGAAAAGGAAGTATCTAATGGGTAGGTTCCCCGCTCTTACAACAATCGGCGATAAATATATCGTAAAGAAGGTTAGAGCCAGGGGAGGGAATCTAAAGCTTAAATTAAAGAAAACCAATAGAGCAAATGTATACATCCCAAGTACAGGGGAAACAAAAAACGTTAGAATAATCAAGGTAATCGATAACCCCTCGAATAGAGATTATGCTATGAGAGGCGTTATTACTAAGGGAGCTATAATACATACAGAGTTGGGTAAAGCTAAAGTAACTTCTAGACCGGGACAGGATGGGGTTATAAACGCTATACTACTAGAGGAGCAGGTATAGCTATGAATAAATTGGAAAAGAAAAATATCATCCTTTGGCCGGTATATTTTGATTTAAAAAAAACTAGAAGCGAGGGAAGAAGGGTTCCTAGATCTCTGGCTATAAAGTCTCCTTCAATCGACGAACTAGCGAAAGCGGCAGAAAGAGCGGGCTATGATATTAAGATCGATAGGGATGCAAAGTATCCTGCTTTCTGGTTTGAAGAACCAGGTAGAATAATAGTATACACTGAGGAGCCTAAAACTACTGTCATACGTAGAGTTGCGGAGATCCTAGTTAAGAATTTTAGGAGAAAGAAGCAAGTTTCTTCTTAAGTAGCTGGGCTGCAATAGAGCCATCAACTCTACCTCTTACCTTGGACATCAATATACCCATGATTTTACCAAAAGCTCTTTCTCCTTTCTCCCTTATGTATTCAATGTTTTCCTTCAATATCTCATCTACTATTTTTTCTAACTCATTTATGTCTAGTTTACCCAGACCTAATTTCCCTATGGCGTCCTCTACACTTCTTACTTTATGTAATGCTATGTAGGAGAGAATGTCGGGTATAGCTTCCTTAGCTACCTCTCCCTTAGCTATCTTCTGGAAAAGATCATGGAAAATGCTTTCTGTTAGAGCAGAGATAGGTATTCCTTCCCTTCTTAGATTCACTAAGGTATTTGTTAAAGTAGAGGCTACCAGGGTTGGGTTAATATCAATATTCTCTACTATATTTTCAAAGGTATAAACATATATTGAATCAATAATCTTCTTTGCTAGTTCTTCACTTAGTTTATATTTTTTGATAAATTTTTCCAACTTCTGCTCAGGTAATTCTGGGAGATTCTCACGAAGCTTCTCCAATAATTCCCGTGTTACCCTCACAGGACGTATATCGGTTTCAGGATACATCCTAGCTTTACCCGGGCGTGGACGTAGGAATCTAGTAGTACCATCGGGATTAGCTCCTCTAGTTTCCTCCGGAACACCATTCAAAGCTTCTCGTGCTCTCTCCACTACAGCGTGTAGAGCCTGTCTAGCTTTTTCCTCTGATTCAAATACCAGTACAAATGCATCTATCTCTCGGCATTTCAAACAAGATCTTATTTCATCAACTTCCTTTTTACTAATACCATATCCAGGTAGCTCGTCGCTGTGAAATATTCCACCTACTTCAGCCCAGTATCTAGCTCTGTCTGCGAATTCCGTACCTAATCGCCTCCCAGGTTGAATTTCTTTACCAACCAAGCCGGTAAATCCTGGGAGTTTCAGAGCTAGAGCTACTCCCCCTCTCCTAAGGGTTTTTTGAGCAATCCTAGATTTAGTTTCTCTGAGAATATTTGTTACATCTATAAATTCCTCCTTTATATCCTCAGGTCTTATACCCCTCTTTCTAAGTTCATCCTTTATTTTAAGGAGGTTAAGTTGTCTTAGGACTTCGTATTCAACTATTTTAGGTATTAATTCAAGCTCCTGTACCCCCTTTATTTCGATTTTAGCCCCATTTTTTATCGAGATATTGAGGTCCTGCCTAATTGTACCTAAACCCCTCTTCACCCTACCTAGTGCCCTCAATAATTGTCCTATCCTATATGCCACTTTTTCAGCCTCCCTGGGAGTTTCAATTACGGGTGCTGTAGCAATCTCTATAAGAGGTATACCTAGTCTATCTAGCCTATAGACCACCTCACGGGCCTTCTCTCTACTTTCCACCTTCCTAGCAGCATCCTCTTCAAGACATATAGTTTGTATAGGTACAATTTTCCCCCCAACATTTACTGCCCCTCCTAAAGCTATCAACGCAGTTCTTTGGAAACCAGTTGTGTTAGAGCCATCAATAACTATCTTCCTCATAACATGTATCTCATCTACAGGATTCGCATTCACCATTAATGCAAACATTAACGTCAATTCTAAAGCCTCCTTATTCAATTCGTGAGGAGGCTCCTCATCCATTTCAACTAAGCACACATTCTTCTCGAAAACTTCATACCTATAGTGTACACCCTTCTTGTATTCGAATAATGCAGCAGGATCCATTTCGCCCATTTCGCTCCTAGTAGGACGGAGCCATCTTACAAACTCGAAATCCGCCTCATCTTTCCTAAGACTAGTTGGACAGGAGCAAAACAGCTTGGTTCGAGTATCAAGCATTTGATGTATTTCTATACCACATTTTAAACCAACCTCCCTATAGTCTATCTGCATGCGTCCTCACCAATTACTGGAGGATAAAATCTATTCTCGCTTCTTGGATTGATCTCATAGGCTATATTGGATAACATAATCCTCTTTACTTCCTCTAAACTCCTTGTCCTGCCTAAAGCCCAACAAAGCTTAACGTACGCTGTTTCCGGCAACATATCCTCCCCTGGTATAACCCCCGCCTTGAGTAGCTCAACACCAGTTCTATAGACATTCATATTTATTCTCCCCCATAAACACTGAGAAGTCATTACAACAGGTACCCCCTCCTCAATAGCGCGTCTTACCGAGGGTATAAGGGAGGTGGCTACATGTCCTAAACCCGTACCTTCAAGCACAATGCCGTGGAAACCCTTATCAACTATGTAATCTATAATTTCACTCGACATTCCGGGATAAAACTTTATCAAGGCAACTTTTTCATCAAACCTGTTTTCTAGGATTACCCCATCATCGCTTCTCGGGATATAGGCATCGTTTATTATCCTAATTTTTCTCTCGGGAAACATTATCTTAGCTAACGGTATGTCATTAACAGATCTAAAGGCATCTCTTCTGCTTGTATGCATTTTCCTAACCTTAACGCCCCGATGAACAAGTACAGCTGTATCACCGGTTTCACCATGCATAGTTACAACAGATTCTGCAAAGGGAGCTTTTATAGCGGTCAAAGTAGCTGCAATAACGTTGAGGGCAGCATCACTTGATGGTCTATCAGAGGACCTCTGAGCACCAACTAGGATAACAGGACCTGGTAAACGGCGCAAAGCAAAGGCAAGGGCAGCAGCGGTGTAGCCCATAGTGTCAGTACCATGGGCTATGATAATTCCTCGCGGTTTTTCCTTCTCAAAGACCTTGGCTACATGCTCAGCAATTTTGGACCAATGCTTAGGTGTCATATCTTCACTAAAGATACTAAACAGTGTTTCAGCTCTTATAAAAGCTATCTCCTCTAGCTCCGGAACCATAGAATAAATTTCCTCTGCCGAGAAGAAAGGGTAAACTGCCCCCGTCTTATAGTCTATTCTAGAGGCAATAGTACCACCAGTCCCCACAAAATAAACGAGAGGCAGATTCTCTATTCCTTCTGGGAGCCTCACTTCAACTAGAGGCGCTGGGGTATGATGCTCCAGAACCTTGATTTCAATAATACTATCTACCGACACACCGATATTATATCCATTATCGAGCTTCAGCACTAGAACTCTGGGATCACCTACCTCGGGTCGAGGAAGTAAAACACCCTCTATTACAGACCCAGATACATGTTTAACCCTAAGCTTATCAAAAACCTTAGCTCCAACATTCCTAAGCATTTTTACCACATCATCACTATATCCACTCTCAAACATACACACTATAAAAGACACGAAGCCTTTATATGGTTGAGCAAAGTATAGTGTGATAAGGTGATAGAATAATGCCCTCACATGGCTCGTTAACCAAAGCTGGGAAGGTGAGGAATGCTACTCCTAAAATACCGCCGAAGCCTAAGAAGAATTTGATACCTAGGCGCAGGAATTGGAGGAACTACAGGAGAAAGATCATTTATGCGCAGGCGACAAGGTAGTATTAATAGCCTCTAGATATTTTTCTCCCAATTTTTTAAGGACCTGCCCCATAGCATCCTCTAGTTTTGTCCCCGCTTGAAGCCTCATATACAACAAGGCCACTAGCTCTTCTGCACTTATCTCACCCTTTAACCATAGATATCCTACTAAGGCCTCTACGATATCTCCCCAAGAATAGCCTCTGGGTAGCTTTTTCCCTCCAAAAATATCTCTTAAACCCCTTTTCGACGCATTCGACAATATTTCGTTAGGAACTTTAAAGCCACATGGTTTACCTCTATGAAGCGTTACCGCAGCTGATAAACCGAAATTTATTAACGAGTCACCTAGCCTCGCTAAGTCTTTATTAAGTAGTGGCCTCAGTGGATCTATGTCTATCCACCTCCTCTTTAAATCTCCTCCTCAAGTACTCTAGAGCCTCCGAGAGAGTACCAATAGCACTTCTTATTGCTTCAAGAGGAGTTATATTTCCATCTGTTCTAACACTTAACCTAGCAATTCCAAGTAGTGGATGCTCAATTCTATAAGCCGCTGTGACATGTGGATTCTTATTTAGCTCGCTAACTAGGAGGTTCAGTAGAGTATGTCCCTCTCCCCTGATCTCCATCTCTATCCTCCCTTGGTCATGTTTTAAAACCCTTATCTGAAGCTCATTCACGATATTCACCTCTCTAAGCTTTTTTCGAGAATATAGTAATAAACCCTATGACTACGTCCACTATTCTTTACTTGAAGAACCTTTAGGGGAGTCCAACCTGTTACCTCGAAATCATGGGATACAACACGTGTCCCTGGCTTCAGTTCTTTCTCCATCTTAGGTCTTAGACGCTCATTTACAGAAGTTAGAAGGTAGAGGAATACCACGTCTACAGGAGGGAATCTTATCTCATAAAAACTGCCCTGTATTATCAGAACCCTGTCTTCTACCTCATTCTCTATGATGTTTTTTATAGCTTTCTCTAATAGATCTCTTCTTATCTCAATACCTATAGCTCTTGCACCAAACTCTTTAGCAGCTATAACAAGAACCCTTCCATCACCACAGCCTGGATCGAGTAAGGTTTCTCCGGGTTTTAATTCAGCTACCTTGAGCATTTCACGTATAACTTCAAGAGGTGTGGGAACATAGGGGACATTAATGGTCCACAAACTATACCCCACAAACAAGATGTTTTAGTAGAAATAAACTTTTACACATAAGCTAACTTCCTAGAATATAAGTGGCGGGCCGGCCGGGATTTGAACCCGGGACCTACGGGTTTCTCCAGCAGTTCTTAAGAGCCTCGACTCTGAACCCCCTGAGGGGATTGCGGCCGCCGCTCTACCGGGCTGAGCTACCGGCCCCTTCCCATCACTTTTGCTTTATCGAAGATAAATATAGGTTTTTCGCAAGGAATGTTATTAGATGAGCTTCGAAGTTTTCTCTTTTGGGAAAATTTAAGAGTAGCTAAGAGACCCCTGAGTGAAAAATGAGAAAGTAATAATTACAGGTTTACGATTTTATGTAAGTACCTCGTTTTAAGAAACTTAGAGAGAAAAGAGATGTATTCAAGTCCAATCCATTTACTTACCGAGAAGAAAACTCCGGTAGATTGCTAGAACTCTTTGCCATATACCTAATTATCTGAAGTAAAACTTATATGTAAATGGTGCGGGGGCCGGGATTCGAACCCGGGCAGGCCAACGCCAGCGGATCTTAAGTGCGGGGAATATCCTGTCCGCCCCCTTTGTCCAGGCTCGGGCACCCCCGCTCTAGACCTAATTAAAATCTATAGTTTCGGTGTTTAAATTTTATCCCCTTGGTTGATACCTGAATCTTCTCTCGAAAGGTTGTGGTCTAACAAATAAATAATATGTTTGCTCTTGGCTTAACTCATCAAGTATTCTATTAACAACAAGTTTTATCGGATCTATTCCGACTCTATTACGTATATCTTCAAATGATTTAAATGGTTTTTTCCTCCTTTCCTCTATAATTTTCCATACCGTTCTTTTTCCTACTCCTTTAAGTAACTCTAGCATATGTACCTTCTTTGTGAGAGGTTGTGCATCATTGAAAAATGCTACAAACTCTCTTTCCCTTTTCTCAACTATATTCCTAACTATATGCGGTAACTCAGCTCTTGCTGTAGATGTTAAATTCTGATACCTTAGAACTCGGTTAAACCTGAAGATATTGCCCTCTAAGCTTCCTATAAGTTGTATTCTCTCCCCCACCTTTATATCGATTTCAGCCACTGTAGCTCCTATGGGGCGGAGCTCCATTAGTATAAATTTTTCTTCACCTAGTGCCTGAACTACAGGTCCGCGTGGTCCGCCAAAGGGGTACCCGTATGGTAGAAAATCAAGGACATACGCTGCTTTCTCTGGTGGTAATCGTTGTCGTGGGCGTCTATACTCTACCATTAATTTACACCTAAAATTTTAGAACTACATTTTATTCACGGTATTCGTCTAAAATATTTTTTATTTCCTTAAGCTGTTCCTCTGTAAATATCTTATTTAAAGGATTTAGTATCATCCTTATTTCCCCCGTAGACTCTGGCATAATATTCACTATTTGAACCGCATACTCCTCTGGTATATCGAATTTCTCCTTTAATATTTCCTTCAACTTTACAGCCTTTTCATATTCAATTTTCTTGAATTTCCTTGCATAATCTAGTGTAAGGTTTTCGATACTTGATAGATCTCTCTTTGTACTCATCTCCTCTAGGATCCTCTCGACCTCTGCAACTGTTAAGTTTCGTTCGGATACTATTTTAGGCAATTCTCACACCATGTTTTTCTTTTAATAATGCTACTTATAACTACCTTAAAAACTAAACTAATTCCCTAATTCTACCTATATATTCATAACTCTATATCCTATCCTCAAAACACAGAAACATTTTTAGTACCGTATAATATAGGAAAAGGGGGGATCTTTGTGAGACACTCAAAGGGCTACAGAAGTAGGGGAAGAAAAATATTGCGTAAACATCCACGGGAAAAAGGTTATCGTGGTCTCGGTAGGCTTCTCTATGAGTATAAGATTGGAGAAAAGGTACATATCGATATATCTCCGGAAAGGATCGAAACAGCCCCTCATAGAAGATACCAGGGTCGTATAGGTACCATAGTAGAGAAGAGAGGTAGGGCATATGTAATAGCCGTTAAAGTTGGAAATAAAATTAAGAAGATTATTACTACTAAGGAGCATATGTTCCCCTTTAGAGGATAATTACAACATTTCAGCTCCTTTCCTTATCTAATACTTATAGTGGCTGAAAAGGGGTGCTGTTTAAGTATTTGGTAGATAATTGAACTTCCTAGTCTCCTTGAATAGGCTGTTGACTAGAGGTTCAGAGCTGACTAGTTTATGAACCTCTTCTAACACAATTATGAGTTTAAACAAAGCCTGGGCTTCTCATATAGGGTAATGGAGCTACAGAGAGTGGAGGAGTACGAAATAGTTTTTAAGTTTTCCTATCTTTCTACACTAATGGTTACTGAGCCCTATAGAACGATGAGAGTATTGCTTCAGGCTCCAGCCGTTGGGCCCAACCGCCACCCATGAACCTATACGGCTATCAAAGACCATATGGACGGGGTAGAAGTCCCTACCACAAATACAAAAAGCAATAGCTCCAAACAATATGGAACGGGGGCAAAACGGTTATTTCTCCTCTATATTGATTATTTCTAATTCTATTTTCTCTATATCACTCCCAAGGTATTCACTTATACTTGGTTTCGTACGACCTTGATCTCCATGTATAAATTCCTTTACGTAAAGCCCACCTTGGCATGTTATTACGAACTCCACAATTTTTTCATTAATCTTCCTAGCTTTTACATCATATACGACTTTTTTTCGCACCTTATCAGCTCTCCTATGTAAAACTCTTATTGGCGTTCTTTGCCTAACTATAACTCCCTTAAATTGCTCCCTAAGTCCCTCAAGTTTAGATTCATCTATAGGTTCTCTGAAATGAACTCTAACTCTATACGTCTTTCTAGCAATCTCAGCTAGTTTTTTTAACCTTGATACCATACTGCTATTACAGAAATGAAGATCCCTTACTTCGACTAAACCTTTTGCTCGATCATTTATTTCTGCCTCAAGAGCTTGTAGATCCAATGTTCTCTTCTTAGGATGCCTTAGCTCAACAACAAATGGTCTTCCATTACCCAGTGTTAGGGCATCTATATCCTCTCTTCCAGCTGCATGAAATTTAGCGTCTCTAGCATTTGCAGCCACAATTAATGGCTCAGTAATAAGCTCTTCTATAGATGTCTTATACATTATCCTACTGTCTTCATAGAGCCAAGGATTCTGAGGGAGCCCTCTTGCTAATTTCCTATACCTACCACAGACAAAGAGGTGCGCTGGAATTAGTTCCATATCATTTTTTTCTAAATCCAGTATTATAGTCATCTCAGGTTTTCTCGGATCATATTCCTTCCCGGTGATAGTGGAGAAAATCTTTCCCACTTCTCTAGTGATCTCGTTTTTTATGGACTCAGCATCATGTAATGAAAAAAGTCTCCAAAGATCCTCCTCCCTAGATATTATCTCAGGGGGTATTCTACATCCTATCTGGAAAGTTTTGAACTCATATTCTTTTGTTAGTTCTACCATCTGATTAGCTAAGTCAGAGTATTTCTTTGTGAGTCCATTACATATATAGCATTCTTTCTCCTCAAATGCCACGTTAACTATTAGTGCTAAATCTTGGGCCGGTTTGAAGCCAGAAGAAGCTAAAGCCTTTATAATTTCCCTATTGGTCACTACTTCACCCACTCTATAGAGTTCCATCAATAGGAGGGTCTTTATTGCATACCCTCTTTCATCATTCCTCAATCCATATCCTCTTAACCCAAAGAGTCGGCCAAGACAGCTATCACATAGGATTATATCCTCTAGAAATATTTTTGTAACCTTCTCGAATACTTCCTTCATCACTCTCCTCTTAGAGATTAGCTATACATTCTTAAAACGATTTAGTCTCCACAAAGATCTGTCCAACTCATTATTTACAAGTACAAAGTATATATCTGGGAAATTCTCATTTACTGAGACTCTTAACGGTTTACCACCATAGGATTTGAGTATACTTATCTGCCCCTTATTGTAAGAAGTCAATGGAGAGACAAAAACTAGGGGTTCTGAAAGCTGTACTTCTCTTATATAACTACCACGTAGACTATGAAAATATAGGGGGAATTTACTCCATTTCCCAAGGTATTCCTCTAGCTTCTTCTTAGCAACTATTACCCCAGTATGCACACTAGAAATACGTACCCTATTTGATCGAACGGCCCGAGCTATTCTCCGGAAGACTCCGGAAAGAGATTGTTCATCTACCCTAATGTTTTTAAGCCTATTTGTTATGAAAAGCGCACCTTTATTTTCTCTCCAGAAATAAAGTAGCAAGTAAGTATTTAATCTGAGAGAATGAGATAGGAAAAATGCTGCTGGTATACATCTCAATATGATAGAGAGATTTTCCTTAGCTTCCTTCAAATCATTTATTAACAATACAAATATCCTCGTGATCATAGTTTAAAGGGTATTCCCCGCCATCTTTTTCTCTGCTTCATTAATTTTTTCATTATTTTCCTGCTTCTCTCATAAGCCCTTAATAACTCCCTAACATCTTTAACAGTGGTTCCGGATCCTCTGGCTATCCTTTTCATCCTGCTGTAATTGATTATCCTAGGGTTAATTAACTCCTCCATAGTCATAGAATCCATAATAATCAACCACTTTTTAATACTCTCCTCTCCCTTCTCGGCGACATCCTTTGGTAGTACTCCTCCATCCGGTATCAATTCTAGGATTTTAGATAGAGGACCCATACTTGTTAGTTGTCTAAATTGCTCCTTCAAGTCAAGTAGGGTGAACTTACCAGATGCCATTGCCTCTAGTCGAGCTTTTTCGATCTTCTCGAATCTCTGAAATTTTTCAAGAAGAGTTTTTAAATCTCCCATACCTAGAATTCTAGCTACAAATTGTTGCGGATCAAAGGGTTCCAATTCATCTACTTTCTCTCCTATACCGATAAAAACTATTCTTGCACCTGTTCTAGCAACAGCTGCTAAGGCTCCTCCCCCTTTAGCAGATCCATCGAGTTTAGTAAGAGTAATATAACCAATCCGAGTCACCTTATGGAAAGCCTCGGCCTGAGGCCCAGCTTGCTTCCCTATAGTTGCGTCCAGGACTAACATTACGCCATTAGGTCGTATAGCTTCAACCATTTTCTCCATTTCTCTAAGCAGCTTTTCCTCCTCTTTATGTCTACCAGCAGTATCAATAATTATTAAATCATACCCATCTCTCCGGAATCTTTCTACCCCTCTTTTAGCTATTTCGATAGCGTTCTGTCCATCTCTCTCCCCATACATAGGTACTCCTATCTGCCTACTTAATTGCTCGAGTTGATCATATGCACCTGGTCTATAGGTATCAGCAGAAACAAGAGCTACTTTAAATCCCTTCCTCATATAATGATAAGCTATCTTAGCTGCAGTAGTAGTTTTCCCCGATCCCTGTATCCCCACAAGCATTAAAACATAGGTTTTTCCGCGCCTAAGGGGTAATTCATATCTTTCCTTCCCACCGAGAATCCTGACAAGTTCTTCATAGAGAATTTTTATCAATATTTCTCTCTTAGAGAACCCGGGTGGTCCCTTTTCCTCCAGTACTCTCTTTCTTATCCTATTGGATAAATCCAGAATTAATTCTACACTAACGTCAGCCTTTAATAATGTCCTCTGGATTTCCCTTATAATTTCATCTAATGTTCGTTTATCTATTAAGGGTGCTCTCCTAATAAGTGTTAGGACCCTAATGAACCCTTCTCGCAGACCTCTCATTAATTATCACATAGACCTATATCTCCTTAAATATTCACTTAATGACTCTCTGATAACTATACCCTGTCCCATAACGATATCGAAAATATATTTACTGGGTTTAACTGGAGACCACCTAGCCTTCCTTATATACATGACTCTCTCTATCTCTCCTTCAATTTCCTCGATGCTTAGGACAACAATCCCCGAGGCTAGAAACTCCTCTACCCCAAACCTACTGAGCTTCGTACTACCCGTAGGTATCTCACTGGTTAGTATAGTTGTAAGTTCACCAACCCTTTCAATAGCAAAAACCATCTCTCGGAGGAACTCCCGTGCATAAAGTACATCCTCCTCTTTCCCACCATAAACAAGGGGTGCTATCGGATCTATCACAAGCCTTTTAGCCCTAATTTTTTTGGCAGCATTCAGTATAGTCTCTATAACATACCTAGGCTCTATCTTACGTCTCTCATCTCTCAAGTATATTTTGCTGAAATGCGTTCTCATATCAAGGAATAATAGCTTACCCTGAGAAACTAAGGATCTAACATCCCATCCAAATCTTTCAAGACCCCTAAGAAGCTGATTAGTGGGTTCATCTATAGCTATATATACTCCTGGCTCATCGTAGAAATAAGCACCATACACCAAGAACTGGACCGAAAAAATAGTTTTGCCACAACCTGCTTCCCCAGCTACGAGATAAGTTTTACCCCTAAGGAAGCCTCCTCCCAAGATTTCATCAAGCTTAGGTATACCTGTCGGCGCATAATCGTTGGATACAGGTTTGGGTAAAGCAGTTCTTGGTTGTGAAACACTTACACCAACAACACCTGCTTGGGTGGCGGATTGAAGTCTATATTCTTGGTTCACTGTTTGTGGTACTGAGGATAACCCTACTTGACTCTGAACAACATCCATAGAATTGCTAGAGCTATTCGCTATACACGGAGGAGAATCAAGACTATTTACAGCCCTATTTAAGAGAAGACAATAACTCTTACTCTTAATGAAATATAGACAGTTTCTGCAACTCTTTCTTACACCCATTATATCAGCACTCTGTCGAAACAACATTAAAGTTCTAAATTTTGGAGTCAAGCAGCCTTATAAAAATCTTGTTAAAAAATAGGGGTTCTACTTCGACTATCAACTAATCTATTTTCAACAGAAACCAATAGAGTAAGACTTAAAATCCATCTGAATATACTACAGAATACAGGGGCCGTGGCCTAGCAAGGAATGGCGGCGGCCATCCCGGTACTAAACACCGGGTGCGTCGAGGCTCCAGAGCGGGTCTAACTAGAGAAACCCGCAGGTCCCGGGTTCAAGTCCCGGCGGCCCCACCATCCTATACTCACATTCATACCGGTTATATCTTGATTACAGTTATAGTATGACCCGATCCATTTTTTCATTAATCTTATTATGAATCAGAGAAAATAATTTTGTATTTTAGGGTTTTACCGAGGAACCTCTACTTCGATTTCTTCCTCTACTTCCTTTACAACTTTCCATACCTTTAGATTTAATGCTTTAGCTCTTTGTGGTTCTCCGTTTTCGGAGACAACTATCACAACTCTTCCAGTAATGAAGCTACCAGTACCTATATTATCCTCTATAGCTAGACCTAGACGCTGTATAAGACGTGTAAACTCCCTTCTATACTTCTCAATCACATCTCTGCTTCTAGCCGCCACCGCACCATAGAGATATTTAATGAAGCTTACTCCAGCTGGATTCACCGGTCTCACTATATCAATTTCTATAGTGTTTTCCGCACTCACATATGTGATACGTTTTCCTGGGTAAAATGTCTTCCTGTGAAAAAACTTTACATATGATTAAAACAGTAGTTAAGTAACAGATTTTTTCTAAAGGAAATTGCAGAAGGTGGTGGGCCGGCCGGGATTTGAACCCGGGACCCCCCGGTTATGAGCCGGGTGCTCTACCGGGCTGAGCTACCGGCCCTCTTTATTTTCTACGGACTATACGTTATTTGCCGTTTTAAATACGTTCCCTAAACGTCTCTGTATATATTCAGTGTTTAGGGTTATTTGTTTTTTGCCTCTATCAATATAATGATATTATGCTTCATTATATTAATG
>JALURH010000001.1 GCA_027017025.1 Thermofilaceae archaeon | reverse complement strand
GTACTCTAGGGATAGGTTCTTTAGGGGATACCTCTTAGGTAGAGATATATGTATATCTATTATCCCTATGTTAAACCCTGATGGGGTTGAATCTGGAAAAGCCTTGTCTAGAGAAGCATACATAGTCTCTAGGTGGAATGCTCGGTACGTAGACCTTAACAGGAACTTCCCCTATATGTGGAATATCTACGATAGTGCGGTGTTCTCGGACCCAAGCTATAGGGGCCCCTACCCAGCGTCTGAGCCCGAAGTTAAAGCATTCATAGACTACTACCTGAGTAGAGATGTGGTACTCTACATTTCTCTACACTCAGGTGCACCCTTCAAAATAGTGTTGAGGCCCTCTGGGAACGAGGAGCTTGATAAAGCTACTTCAGATATAGTAGATATCTTCCGCAGGGTTGGGAACTATAGTGAGGGTTTCGTTGGATACTATGGTTCCTCGATTTGCTGGACATACATGGGTAGCCCTAGGACTGCTATATCACTCATAGTGGAGGTCTATATGGGGGAGGGGGATCTCTTCAACATATATAATCCCGTAGAGGGGGAGGAGATAGATAAGTTATGTAGTGAATTCGAAGAAATATTGCTTAATATACTACTATATTTCTGGGAGGAGAGGGGAAAAATAGGTATACTCAGCTACGTTTTCCTCCTATTAATTATCGGTATACTGGCTATAGCGTTGTTTTCAATAAAGAAGTGGAGCTCCAGCGGGAATAATTTTATCTATAAACGTACTCTATGCCGAAACTCTCAGCTATATCTCTATCTAAGGCACCTATATCCTCGCTGGAAAGCTCACTAATAGAGTACTTATCGAGTGCCGAAACAAGCATCTGTACCTCAACTTTTAGTGCTTCAACAAACCTAACTACTCCTTCTACACCAGCTGTCTGTACAGCTATTATAAAGGGTCTACCCATAGCTACAGCATCTGCACCTAGAGCTAAAGCCTTCACTATATGTCCACCGTTATATAGCCTACCGGATAATATGAGGGAAGTATTTACTCCCCTCTTTCTAGCCTCCATTATCTTCTTCAAGCATACTAGAGTGGGATAGCCTAGATCTTTTAACGCGACGATTGGGCTCATACCAGTACCTCCCTCCTTGCCGTCAATTATTACAGCATCTGCTCCAGCTTTTGAACAAATATCTATAACCCTATCTATATCCCTGTATGGCCCAGCCTTAACCCAGACCTTAGCTCTAGGATAGTTATTTTTCAGTAACTTAATCATACTTGAAAGAATATCCTCGGTGAACGTGCCGGGGGCTGAGTGGCGCTCATACATATCCTTTACTACTAGCTCCGGGTCCTCGGGTAAATAGTACTTATCTTTTAGTTTCAATGCAAGCCACCTAGGTACTTTAACTTCACCACCAAGCCCCGGTTTAGCTCCCTGCCCTACCTTTATTTCGAAGCCAATAAGTCCTTCATCGAAGTATGGCTCAATATCTACGTCGGAGTAAACCTTGTTCCACAGTTCATCATATGCATCCTCTATGCTCTGTTGGATAACAACTCCCCCGTAGCTGTCCTCAACGTTCTCCAGGTAAGCCATAAGTCTCTCCTTAAACGATGGGTGGCTAGGACTCCTCCTCCTATCATAACCCCTCATTGTTGCAACATTCTCACCTATACCTAACACTATGCCAACTCTAGCTGCACCCTTTGAAAGCTCTACGCCAGCTCTACTAGCTATATCTGTAGACCCCATTGAGCCTATAGCCAGGGGTAGTTTAGACTTAAAGCCTCCTACAACCGTCTCTGTCTCTACATCAATATACAATGGTTCTCGAAGCAACTTAGCCATTAGAGCCAGCCTATTGGGTGTAAAAGCTGGGGGAAGTAAGATAAGTCTATCAAGCGTGTGGAAGCGTGGGAAACCTGGTTCATATATCTCAGCACCTAGGAGGGATTTACCGTATTCATCTAGTTCATTGAAGGGGTAAACAGCTTCTTTACCGAATCTAGCTTTCTGCGAGATCTCAGCTACTGGATAGGATTTAATGAAGGAGAAACCAGATTTCACAGTGCTCCTTATACTAGTGTACCTCAGCATCGCTTTAGATATATACGTAAATAAAGCCTCAAGCACCTTAGCCAC